>JAICHN010000001.1 GCA_025924845.1 Chloroflexota bacterium
CAAGCTTATCGAGTCGGATTGGTTGGTTTTGGCCGTATCGCTGAGTCCGCGCACCTCCCCGCTTGGCTGGCATTGCCGGGGGTCGAGGTGGTGGCTATTGCCGATCATTGCCTCGAGCGTCGCGCCGCGGCCCAAAGCGCCGTGAGGGAAGCGCGCATTTTCGCGAGTTGCGCCGCCATGCTTGCCCAGACACAACTGGACTGTATCGACATCTGCACTCCCCCGCACGACCATACCCCAAGCATCCTGGCCGGGTGCGAGGCCGGGGTAAGCCAGATTATCTGCGAGAAGCCGCTCGCCGCGTCCACCGCCGACTACCGGTCTATCGCCGAAGCCCAGGGGCGCACCGGATCCCAGGTCTACACCATCAATACCTGGGTCCAATCTGATCTGCATCGCCTGGTAACCCAGGCCGTGGCCGACGGAGCCATCGGCGAGGTACGCCATGTTACCCTCCGTACCCTCCGCCCCGATTGCGCGCTCGGCGTACCAAGTTGGCAGCCGCGCTGGCGCACCGACCCCGCTTACGCCGGCGGGGGCATCGTGCTGGATCACGGCTGGCATCAGTTATATTTGATGGCCCGCTGGATTGGCGCGGCGCCCACCGGCGTCCAGGCCCGGCTGCGCACGGTACTCGCCCTTCATGCCCCCGTGGAAGACGAAGCCGATATAGACCTCACCTTCCCCAATGCCACTGGACGCATTGAACTGTCCTGGGCATCGCCCCGCCGTGTGAACGACGGTGAAATCATCGGCACGCGCGGCCGAATCAAGATTGAGGACGATCGCCTCGCCATCCAGTGTGGCGATGAGTTGCGGATCTTGCCGTACGGCGAGCGCCTCTCGGACTCTTCGTATCATCCCGAGTGGTTTCAGGCCCTTTTCACGCGGGTCCGCGCCGACGTCCAACGCCATGAAGGATTGCGGAACTTGCGCGAGGCCGAAATGCTGATCAGCACGCTGTTCGCGGCCTATCAGGCCGTCCGGCCGGCGGCCGGCCCTGACATAGTGGGGGCAAGCGCCTGATTCGACTCAGCCCTACCAGCCGCTCAGCACAACAACCAGCGTGAGCGTGACCAGGCCGTTTGCCAGCGCATGCACCAGAATGCTCGCCCACAACGAGCCGGTACGCTCCGCCAGCACCGCGTAGACCACGCCCATATAGAACAGCCAGGGGACTAGGCTGGGCACACCATGCATGGCGGCGAAAGCGGCGGCGCTGATCGGCGCTGCCGCCCAGATCGGAAAGTGGCCGCGGAGGAGCCGAAAGAGGAAACCGCGAAAGAACATTTCCTCCGCGATAGGGGTAATTACCACAAGCAAAAGGAACAGCAGAAGGAAGTTGGTCGGGAGCGCCGGCATACCCCGAGTGAGCAGCGCGGGCTGTGGGTTGGTGGGCATGCTGCCGAGCAGCACCGTTTCGATCCGCATGATCACCACGCCGCCCAGGGTAATAGGGATAAAGAGCGCCGCGGTGCGACCCAGCGCGGATCGGGACAGCCGCCGGAATCCCAGCGCGCTCCAGGGCAGACGGTAGCGGGCGACTGAGTAGCGGAAAACGGCGAAAACCAACCCGCCATACAACAGGCCGCCCACTACCAGCGTGGTCGTGGCGGCGCTGTAAGGACCGTAGAGCGCGCTAAGGTGGTCGAAGGTGCCGCTAGGTAGGCCGCCAAGTCCTTCGGCCAGGGCGAAGCCCAGGGACAGAGCCAGGCCAAGGAGCACGAGCGCGAAGGCCCCGCCCGCACCAATCAGCGCTGTGGTCAGCAGCACTCGCCCCAGGTCCGCCCAGCCCCATGGCACACTCCGCTCCGTCGTCCGCGTTCGCGGCAAGGGGATGACGCTCGGCCATCCAATAGCCAATCCGCGCAAGGCGGCCACGGAATTGCTCTTCAGGGCCGGAACACTCGCTACTCGCCAGTTGATCATCGCGCCTACCCGCCTCCCCCACTACCTGGACCGGCCCCAAACGGACGACAGGCACCCAGTATAGCCACGGGGAAGGGCCCGATCCCCTCGTTATGCACATCAGTCGGGGCGCAAATAAGTTCCCGGCATTGGGGTGCAGCGCCCGCGTACCTTTCGACCGGAACCGCGCGAATCCTTCAGGTCCTCGGCATCTCATCCATGGCACTGAAGAACGTGTCAATGTCTCCCTTGTTCGTAAAAAAGAAGGGCGACACACGAACCAGGCCCGGTCGGTAATCGGTAATGATGCCACGTCCGGCAAGATGCTTTACCACTGCCGCCGGATTATCCATACGCATCGTGACGATGCCGGATCGCTGGTCCCAGCCTGCCGGCATACCAAGCGTGTAGCCACGCTCCAGGGCGTGCCGTTCCACATATTCCACCATGGCAAGGGTATGAGCCCGTGCTCGCGCTACCCCCACCTCATGAAGCATCTCCAGGCCGCCCAACCCGGCATAAACCGCGGCGACGGCTGGTGTCCCCGTCTCCAGGCGCCGCCCATCCGGCCGATACCGTAAGGCATGGGGATCAAAGTCGAATTGATTGTCGGCCGCGAACCAGCCCGCGCCGGTGGGGTGGAGATCCGGGAGCAGTCGCGGAGCGCAATACAGGTAGGCCAGGCCGGGCCCGCCCATCAGCCACTTCAGGCCGCCCGTAACCAGGAAATCTACATCCGCCGCCAGAACGTCGGTCGGAATCTGGCCGGTCGCCTGGTAGGCGTCGACCAGGAGCAGAGCGCCTTTCCTGTGAGCAAGCTGGGCCAGTGCAACGATATCCTGTACCGCGCCCGAAGTAAAGAATACGTGCGAGGTCGCCACGATAGAGGTGCGCTCGGTGATCAAGGCTTCGTACCGCTCCAGCGGCACGGTGATCCCATCATCACTGGCCGCGTAGCGCACCTGTATTCCCTGGTCCGCGCGACTGAGCCACTGAAGCGCGATTGTCGGAAAATCCAGGTCCGCCGTCACTACCTCGTTCCGGCCACGATAATCGAGCGAGCCGGCGACGGAAGCAAGGGCATTCGAGACGCAGCCATGGAGAGCGATGTGTTCCGTTTCGGCGCCAATCAGGCCGGCCAGCGCGGCGCGCGCCTCGGCGCAGGCGCCCAGCCAGATTCGGTACCACGCCGAGGCGCCAAGTTCCTCCCACAGATCCAGAAACTCGTGTACCCGTTCGCGTGAGCGGCGCGAGAGTGGCCCCAAGGACACCGTATTCAGATGCGTCTTGCGGGCCAGGGTAGGGAATTGCGCCCGATAGCGCTCGACCTCCTCCTCGGGCAGGGCCGCAATCAGCTCGGTCATACGAGTGACCGCCGCGCCCGCCGCCGCTTCGCGTAGAGTATGGTGAACGAGATAACGCCCCAGCACAAGAGAATCATCCCGAAGCCTGCGAGGAAGGCACTGGCGATCACAAAACCCACTACCACGCACAACGCACCGATCGCCGCGCTCCAGGCCGGTACGCTCAACGGTTTAGGTGCCTTTTGGCGCCGTGCTCGGCCATAGCCGCTGCTCGCCATCGCCTCTTTTCCTTCCTGGATGCAACAGCCCCCTGCGCATCCTATACCTGCAAGCGTCCGCATTCTATTTCGCCCTCTATTCTACCTGCTTACGTGTGCTCAAGGCATGCCGGACCGAGGGGCGCCGCCGAGGAACCTGGATAATCGGATCGCCGCTGGTGATATTCACTTCGACACGCTACCCTATTGCATAATGCGGCTTGTTTTGATGTGATGGAGCAAATACCCGACCGGCGTTCGCGGTGGCGCCCCTGTGCCCCTCTTACGGACCGCCGGAGATTCTACGGGATACCGGCTTGCCGATCCGGTGCTCGCCAGGTCAGGCGGGATGGCGCAAACTGACGAGCACCGCTGCCGTTTACCACGAAGGAAGGAACCACGCGTGAGCAAGCAAATTGTCGCCGCCGCTGTATCGAGCGTGGCAAATGCCCTGGTCGGAGCGCTGGGTGAGCAGGTGGTGCTTAGCAGACCTTACGATATGCGCCTCTACTCCTATGACGGATCGATCGATCGCGCCCAACCCGAGGCGGTAGTCCTGCCGACGACCACGGCCGAGGTGGCAACCGCGCTCCGCATCTGCGCCGCGCATGGTACGCCGGTAACAGCACGAGGGACGGGCACCGGTTTGAGCGGCGGGGCCATACCGGCCCAGGGAGGCGTGCTCCTCTGTACGGCGCGTATGAATCGCATACTGCGGATTGACCGCGAGAGCCGCCGCGCCGTGGTGCAACCCGGCGTAGTCAACGTGCATCTGTCCGAAGCCGTGAAGCAGTATGGGCTATACTACGTCCCCGACCCATCAAGTCAACGTGCCTGCAGCATCGGCGGGAACGTGGCGGAGAATGCGGGCGGGCCCCACACACTACTGCATGGCGTGACCACCAACCATGTGCTGGGTATGGAGTTGGTGTTGATGGGCGGGGAGGTAGTGCGCCTGGGTGGCGACGCGGTGGATACTCCCGGCTATGATCTGGTCGGGCTGGTCACCGGTTCGGAGGGCACCTTCGGCGTGGTGACCGAAGTTACCGTGAAGCTGACCCCCCTCAGTCCGTCCGTGCGCACCATGCTGGCCATATTCTCCACGGTCGATCAGGCAGGCACCGCCGTATCGGGCATAATCGCGGCGGGCGTTGTCCCCGCCGCGCTGGAGATGATGGACAACCTACCCATCCAGGCAGTGGAAGATGCCTACCACGCCGGCTATCCTCGAGACGCAGGCGCCGTGCTGTTGATTGAGATCGAAGGGCCGGCCGAGGGCCTGGACGAGCCCGCGGCGGCCATCGTCGCTACCTGCGAGGCGGCGGGCGCCCGCGAAGTCCGCGTGGCACGAAGCGCGCGTGAGCGTACTCTCCTTTGGGCGGGCCGTAAGGGGGCCTTTGGCGCGCTTGGCCGCCTGTCACCTGACTATTACACCATGGATGGGGTAATCCCGCGTAGCACGATGCCCGAGGTCTTGCGGCGGATAGCCGAGGTTGGGCGCAAGTACGATCTCACCATTTGCAACGTGTTTCACGCCGGGGACGGCAATCTCCACCCCCTGATTCTGTTCGACGCGGAGGAGGCCGGTACGATCGACCGCGTCAAGGCGGCAGGTGACGAGATTCTTGCCGTCTGCGCGTCGGTGGGCGGGTCGCTCAGTGGGGAGCACGGCATCGGTATGGAAAAGAACAACGTAATGCACCTCATATTCGGTAAGACCGACCTGGATCTGATGCGGGCGGTGCGTCTCACTTTCGATCCCCACGGACTGTGCAATCCCGGTAAGGTCTTCCCTACGCCTGGTCGATGCATCGAACCAAGTGGACACATCAGGGCCGGTGCCGGCTGGTAAAGGGATTTGCAACTCCAGCCGGCTGTAACCGGATCCGTATGACTTACCGTTGAAACGCACCCGACCAGTTGAAAGCGCGGCTCTTGGCACTATGAATAGCAGGGCGCACTCAAACCCTCGGCAAAGTGCGGAAAGTACGATGAGCGTGGAAACGCAAGTCAAAACCGTGGGCAGCGCCGATACGGTGTATCGCGCTCACGCACGGGCCATCTACGGATTTATTTATGTAAAGGTCGGCAACCGAGAGGCAGCGGAGGATTTGACCAGCGAAGTCTTCCTACGCGCGGTCAGTCACCTTGATCCGGCCCGAGAAGAGCGAAGTATTCTGGCCTGGCTTTACCGAGTGGCTACCAATCTGGTGAATGACTATTGGCGATCCAGCCACGGAGCACAGGTGATAGAATTGGATGAGGCGCGTCTACAGCGTACTGCCCCACCACCGCCCGATTTGTGGCGGCAAGAGGAGACGTCGCGTCGCGCCCTACGGATCCTGGACCAATTGCCGAACAATTATCGGACGGTGCTCCGCTGCCGCCTTCTGGACGGAATGAGCGTGGCGGAAACAGCCCGCCACATGCAAACCACCGATGCCAACGTGAAGGTCATGCAGCACCGCGCCCTCAAATACGCCGCTCGGCTCCCGCTGGAAGGATCCGCCAATGAGTGAAGATCTGGAGCGGGTATCCCACCTACTGGACGATTTGGCCGCCGAACGCGATCCGGGGATCCGTCCCGATCTCAGGGCTGACGAGGTCGATCTCGCCCGTATAGCGTCCTTCCTGAAGGCGGCGCGCCCCGACGCGGCCGAACCGCGGGCAGAGTTTCTCGATCAGTTGGTGTCGAACTTGGGCGCGGAATCTACCGCTCGGCCGACGGCGGTCCCGCCTCGTCATGGAGTCTCTCGCCGCGGCATGCTGGGTCGAGCCGTGGCCGCGGCGATGGCCGGCCTAGGCGCCGGCGCGGTTGGCGGCGCTGCCGCAGCCTACGATCGCGGCAAGCAAGACGGCGCCAACGAGGAAGCTGTCGAGCCGCTGACCGTGCCTATGGTGCCGCCCGACCGCGGCACCTGGATGGATACCGGCCACACCCTCGCCTCCCTAAAGCCTGGACAGGCGCGTCGGTTCCGGGCAGGCGCCGTCGAGGGTATTGTGGTCAATCCCGGACGGGGCCGCCCGGTGTATGCCGTTTCCGCCGCGTGTACGCATATGGGTTGCGCCATTTCCTGGATGCAGCAGTCGAGTACCTTTCTTTGTCCCTGCCATGGCGCCCAGTACAACGCGGACGGCACCGTGCTCAGCGGCATCGCTCGTCATCCGCTCCCCTATCTCAAAGTTGAGCATTGGGCGGATGGTCATCTGTGGGTTTGGTCCGTCTCGGAGCATCCTACCACCACGGCGCCGGTCCCGTACGATCGTCCCTGAAGCAGGCGACTATGGTCCGAAACCATCGGCTGGGCTACCTTAAAGAGGAATGAACCAGGGCCGCGCACGACCAGGATGCGATTCCTTCCGGGTCGCGTGCCGTCCCCCAGTCCTCAAGGAGCATTGACCAATGGCAAAGACAACGGTACGTGATGTCGGCTTAGCCGACTTCAGTACGGCTGTGCTTGAACGATCGCATGCTGTCCCCGTGGTGGTAGACTTTTGGGCCCCCTGGTGCCGGCCCTGTCTGACTCTGGGGCCGATTCTGGAGCGGCTTGCCGAAGAGGCAAACGGCGCCTGGGAATTGGTCAAGGTGAACACGGATCAGGAACCCGAGATCGCGACGCGCTACAGCATTCAAGGCATCCCGGCCGTCAAGGGCTTTCGCGACGGCAAACTGATCAGCGAGTTCGTCGGTGTGGTGCCCGAGCGCTCCATCCGCGCCTTTCTGGACGGCCTCATCCCCTCGGGGGCCGACCGCCTCGCTGCTGAGGCCCAGGTAAAGATGGCTGCCGGTGACAAGCAAGGCGCCGAATCGCTCTTCCAGGAAGCGCTCCGGCAGCAGAAGGACCACGCGGGCGCCGCGCTCGGCCTCGCTAAGCTTCTCCTTGAACGGGGCGACCAGGACGGGGCGCGAGAACTCCTCGAGGCCCTGCCTCCCGGTTCCGAGGAAAGCCGCCAGGCTGCCGGTATTCTCAAGCGACTCAAGTTCATCGCCGAGGCCGCTTCATTGCCCTCTCGTGAAGCCGGCGAGGCGGCACTTGCCGCACACCCAAACGATCTCGAGGCAATCTGGACCGTGGCCATGCATGCCGCCGCGGATGGTAATTATGCAAAGGCACTGACCGGTTTTCTCCACATCGCTGAAGTGGATCGCCGCTTCAGGAATAAGGCGGAAGGAAGGCGATGCATGATAACATAACCATACATGGCCCAGACCACGAACTGAGCATGGAGTTCCGACCCCGGTTGGCGGGCGCCTTGCACTGAGCGTCGGCGGATCGCGAAAACAGGGGCAGGGACACGTTTGCCTTCCTGCCGCGCACGCTCGACAGATTCATGGAGGTACCGTTGTGGACGCAGCGCGCCGGAACGCCCGCGTGGTCGGCTTGATGACTAGGTTTCTCGCCGTCGCGGTCCTGGTGGCGATGCTCGGCGCCATGCCGGCGGCTTCGTATGCTCAGGGGGCATCGATCGGCGCCCGCGACTACCCGATGTTCAGCCTCGACCCGATGCGGTCAGGAGTCAATGCGGCGGAACATGCGATCACTCCGGACACGGTAGGCAGGCTGGTGGAGCTGTGGTCGACGCGATTGACCGGCGTCGCCGACGAATCAGTGATCGAGCTTGCCGGCGTCGGTCCCAAGCGCGCCCCAAACCTCCTCTATACTACAACCCGCCAAGGAGTGACTTACGCATTGAACGCCGCGAACGGAGCAGTCGTGTGGACCTTCAATCCGCATGACGGCAATCTTCCTGCCGCCCAGATTACCACGGCTACTCCGGCGGCCGACCCGTCTCGTGCCTGGATCTATGCGGCGAGTCCCTATGGCCGAATCCATAAGCTCGCGGCGTTGACCGGCAAAGAGGCGGCCGGCTGGCCGGTCGCCATCACGCTTCATCCCCAGGATGAGAAAATCGCCTCGGCCCTCAACGTTATCCCCGGCTATGTCCTGGAGACCACAAGCGGCTACATCGGGGATGCCGGGCAGTACGATGGCCATGTTGTAGCGGTCAGCACGCAAACCGGCAAGATGTTTGTCTTCAACTCCCTCTGCAGCGACTATCGCGGCCTCCTCGCGGAGTCCGCTTCCAGCGGCAAGACGTGCCCGAACGTCCAGTCTGGGATGTGGGCCCGGTCCGGCACGGTGGTTGACCAGATGAACGGTAGCCCAACCAAGGGCAGCATCTTCGCTGTCACCGGGAACGGCAACTACAATGGGTCAACCAATTGGGGCGACACCGTGCTTCGCCTGGCGCTCGGCGGGCAGGGTCTCGCCCTTAAAGATGCCTACACGCCAACCAATTTCGATCAACTCGATTCGCAGGATCTGGATCTCGGCAGTACCACCCCGATTATGCTGCCTCGCCAATCCGGCGCCCATCCGTGGCTGGCCATTCAGGGAGGCAAGGACGGCTACCTACGGGTGATCGATCGGGCCGACATGAGTGGTCGCGGTCATCCCGGTCACCCGGGAGGAGAGGTGGCACAATTCCAGATTCCGCAGGGCGGCCACATGCCTACGGCCGGCGTAGCATGGAGAGACAACTCCGGTGGAACCTGGATCTTTTACGCCACCGACAATGGGGTGGCAGGCGTTCAGGTACGGGTCGCCGGCAATGTCGTTACCCTTCGGCAAGTCTGGCTGCACAAAGGCACCTACAGTTCCCCATTACTCGCTGGGGGTGTGCTGTACGTGGCGGAAAGCGGCGCGCTCCGTGCCTTCGACCCCAAGACCGGTCGAGTTCTCTGGAGCAGCGACCGGTCAAGCGCCAAGCGGAACATTCACGACGTACACTGGGAGAGCCCCACCGTGATTAACGGCCGAGTGTACATGCCCGACGAAAGCGGGGTGGTCACCGCCTATGGCCTACGGTAAGCGCCCAGGAGGCCCACCCCCTCGGGCGGCCTCTCCCTACCTCGCGACCTCGGTCGCGGGCTCGTGAGGCCCAACCGAGATTAGCCGGCGAGCCAGTCCGCTGCCTCTTTCAGAGAGGCAAACTGTCGATGTGCCGCGCTCAGATCCTGGATGAGCGTGATTTCGCTCGGCACGGCAATGGCGAACATGCCCGCGGCGCGCGCCGCTCGCAAGCCGGCGGCGGAATCTTCAATAGCCACCGAGTGCTCCGCCGACAGTCTCAGGCGCTCCATGGCCAAGATATATACCGCCGGATCGGGCTTCCCGCGCGCCACCTCATCGGCCGAAGCGAGGGCGCCAAAGTACTCGCGGATGCCGAGCCCCACCAGCGCCGCCGTTATGCTGGGCAACGGCGAGTTCGAGGCCAAGCCGAGCCTCCAGCCGCGTACACGCACGATGTCCATCAACTCGCGTACACCAGGTAGGGGGGCAAGCGCCCGATTTCGCAATGCGATGAATGCCTCGCGATGCTCCACGAGATACGCGGCGCGAGTTACGGTGATCGGCCGCATGGCCCGCACCGCGGCCCATTCGTCCGCTTCATCAAGTCCCACTAACCTCCGCACTTCGTCAAGTTTCAGCCCCGGCAGGCCGAATCGGGCCAGGGCGATGTCGTGCGCCTGCCAACTCCATGTCTCACTGTCGATCAACAGGCCGTCCAGATCTACAATCACCCCATGCAGAGTGGATCGAAAGTCGCCCGCGCCATGTTCGCTCAAATCTCAACCTCTCTGGTTTGCCGGCCCTTCGGGTCAACCGCGCCCTGAATCAGCAGCGGCGGCACCGATAGGCGCGGTACGATCTTCAGGGCGTGTTCAACCAATAGCTTCCCCTGGTGAAGCTTGGCCTGGTCGGCGGCGTACAGCGTCGCCCAGGGTTCGCCCGCGTGGACGCCCGTGCCTGCCTTGAGGTGCAAGATCACTCCCGCCGCCGGATCGATGACGTCGCCCTTCTTGAGACGGCCGGCGCCCAGGGCACGCGCCCCATCCCCCACCGCCAGCGCATCGATCCCTCCTACATACCCCGATTCTGCCGCGAGAAGTACTTCACGCTCCCGAGCGGCTGGGAGGATTTCGCTGGGCCGATCGGCTACCGCCGGGTCCCCACCCTGAGCGGCCACGAAGGCGCGGAATTGTTCCAGGGCACTTCCATCGGCCAGATGCCCGCGCAAGATGCGTTCGGCCGCTTCCTCGGTCTGATCGGAGCACGAGGCCAATAGCCTGGCGCCAAGGGCGAGACAGAGTTGGCGCAGATCGTCCGGCCCCTCACCGCGCAGGGTAGCTACGGCCTCCGCCACTTCCAGCGCATTGCCCACGGCGCATCCCAACGGTTGACCCATGTCGGTGATCAGTGCCTGCACCGAGCGGCCCGCCGCCGTACCGATCGCCACCATGGCCGACGCCAGGGCAAAGGCATCCTCAGGACGCGCCATGAAAGCGCCCGCGCCCGTTTTCACATCCAGAATAATTGCTTGAGCACCGGCGGCGAGCTTCTTACTCATGATGCTGGCTGCGATCAGCGGGAGGCTGTCCACGGTGGCCGTCACATCACGCAAGGCATAAAGCAGGCCATCGGCGGGTACCAGCCGTGCGGTTTGAGCGATTACCGCCAGGCCGATCCGACGTACCTGCGCGATCATCTGTTCGGGGGAGAGATCGGTCCGGAAACCGGGGATTGCCTCCAACTTGTCGAGCGTGCCGCCGGTGTGCCCAAGACCACGGCCCGACATCTTGGCCACGGACAACCCAGCTGCCGCCAGTAGTGGCCCGAGCACCAGCGTTGTCTTATCGCCCACACCGCCCGTCGAGTGCTTATCCACCGTAACGCCTGGAAGCATGCTCAAGTCCAACGTATCGCCGGACGCCACCATGGCCTGAGTGAGGTCCGCCGTTTCGCGGTCGTTCAAGCCGCGGAAGTAGACCGCCATCAGCCAGGCCGCCACCTGATAGTCCGGGATCTGGCCCGCTACGTATCCAGCGACAAACGAGTGCAGCTCGTCGCGGCTCAGTTCCCTGCCGTCACGCTTTTTACGGATCAGTCCATACACGAGAACGACCCTTCCGACTTGGCCCTGATTGATGCGTTACTCGCCTGACCGGGCGCCCCGTCCATTGTATCCAAGGCGGGGAAGTGACGCGTTCTCACCGGCGCGACGGCAGAGCGGAGCGGTGGTGTGACCACCGTTGACCAGAGCACCGCTGGGGAGCAGGTTGGCAAGGAGCACACATATAGATGGTATGGCCTACCTAAAACGTCGGTACGCCGTTCGAGACTTCGGGCCATCTAAATCGAGGCGCTTGGCGCAAGCCTGTTACACTATGCTTCGGATAGGGATAACAGTGAAATCAGAGCCGACAGGGCGCACCACGCCGGATTCAGTACGCCGAAGCAAATACCGTCTGGTAATTTCCGACATCGATGGTACCCTGTTGGATTCCACCTCAACCCTTCGTCCCTCCGTGATCGCCGCCGTACGGGCCGCTCGCGAAGCCGGGATCATCTTTACCCTGGCAACCGGAAGACGCTACGTCACCACGGAGCCTATTCTGCGTGAGCTCGGCTTGCTGGATGCCTCCGGCGGCGCCGCACCCGACCTGGGCGACCCCGCAACCCTTGAATCGAGCGTCATTTTACCGCCGGTCACCCTGAACGGCGGCGCCGTCGTGGCCACGACTGACGGCACGAAGGTGCTATTCCGCAATCCCCTTGCCCGGGAATGCGCCCTGCAAGCAGCCCAGATCCTGGTCGGACTCGGTTTGCAGCCGATTCTGTACGAGGACGAAGTGAACGAGCAACGCTTATATACGGGCCCCGCGTGCTTCGATAACCCTGCTACCAGCCGCTACCTGGCTAATCATCCGCATGTCGTCCTCCGTCAACAATACGACGCCTGGGCGCTGGATCGAGATCCCCTTCAGTTGGCGGTGATCGGCCCCCTGGCGGCGCTTCAGGACGCGGCAAGCCAGCTTGCCTTGGTGGGTTCGCGAGTCATAACATCGCATAGCCCAAGCCTTGATGCCTACTTTATGGAGATGTTCCACCACGCATGTGATAAGGCGTCGGCCTCGGAGCAGGTGGCCTCACTGCTTGGGTTAACGATGGCCGAGACTGTGTGTATCGGCGATAACTGGAACGATCTGGAGATGCTCACTCACGCCGGGTGCGGCATCGCGGTGGGCAACGCGGACCCCGGCGTACTCCCCGTGGCCCGACGGGTGACCGTCACTAATGACGAGGACGCGGTTGCCGTGGTACTCCACGAGATCCTGGCCGGCCGGGAGCCGGGCCGTCCTAATCCGCTCTACGAGCCAAGCACCCATAGCAGCTGAAGCCGCTGGGGAGGACGCGAAACTCAGCGCAGAGCAACAGTTACTTCGAGCAGGCCGAACTGGAGGCGGTCGCCCTCGGCCAGGAGGGTCGGCTCACGGGCCGGCAATTCAATCCAGGCAGAGCCGCCTTGACGGCGGATTCGCGTACCGTTCGTGCTGGCGAGGTCGGCGACTGTCCAACCTTCCAGTGTCCGCCGTAGTTCGGCATGGCGGCGCGATACGCCAAGATACTCGGCCTCGCCTGGATCGCAAGCTCGCGAAAGATCCAGATAGGCATCGGGATCATCGGGCGCTCGGGGACTATCCAGGCCGCGCCCGATGTAGGCGCCTGCTACCTCGCAGCGAAAGATCGTACCGGACCGCACCTCAATGAGCGAAATGGCGCGCGGCGCCGCCGCGACTGAAATGGAGGGCAACGGCGGCGGGGTGAGAGCACCACTCCCGCGGCTTGGTACGCTAAGCGTCGGCCCCAAATGGGGCATGGGCACCGTCACGCCAAGAGCGGCCACATCGGGCCGGGCGTGCGCCGCCGCGACGGCACGCGCCCGCTGTGCCATGTCAATCCCCGCGCGGAGCTCGCCCAGTGTCTGATCCAGAGCCGAATGTGCCTGGTCAAAATCGCCATCACGTATGCTGGCCGCCGCGCCCGCCAGGCGAACGTCCTGTGCCGACAGAATACTGGAAAGCGATCGCACGGCATCCAGCCAGGCCGGGTCGTCGTACCCCGGTCCTCGTTGCAACTGCATGTCGGCCAGCAACTGGCGGGCGCTCGAAAAACGCTCTCGTGCCTCGCGCAATTGGAGGTCGGTCTCGGCCTGACGGCGCGCCCGCAGCGCGGCGGCTTGCGCTGCCCGCTCACGCGCAGCCTGGTCGATGGCCGCCTGTTTAGCAGCTGCCACCCGTTGACCGAGAATGAGATAGGGGGCAAAGAGCGCGTCGTACGAACGCGCTTGATCGAGGAGGCGCCGCGCCTCTCCCCAACGTTGTGGTTGGCCCATGTCTGGTACCGACGCCAGAAATTGCCTCGCATGCAATACTAGTGCCGGCAATCGAGCCGCCATGCCCGCCGCTTCGGGAAGACCGATTTGCTGAGCGACCGCCACGTTGGACTCCGCGAGAGCAATGTTGCGATCGATCTGCAGCATGGCATCGGTGAGCGCCTGGGCGCCGCGATTAATCGGATCGTTCATGGTGCGCAATCAGCGGTTAAAGCCCGCATAGTTAGGTGCTTCCTTGGTAATAACCACACCATGTGGGTGGCTCTCGCGGAGGCCGGCATTGGTAATTCGCACAAAGGGCTTGGTTTGTAACTCACTGATTGTCGCGGCTCCAGTGTACCCCATCCCGCTTCGAAGGCCGCCCAACACCTGGTAGATTACGGCCTGGAGCGATCCCTTGAAGGCCACTCGGCCCTCGATTCCCTCCGGCACCAGCTTCCCCACCTGGTCTATATCCGCTTGATGGTAGCGATCCGCCGCTAAGCGCGTACGCATGGCGCCGATCGAGCCCATGCCGCGATATTCCTTGAACCGCTCCCCGTTATACAGAATCACCTCTCCCGGACTCTCCTCCGTACCGGCAAGCATACTGCCCAGCATCACGGCCGAGGCCCCCGCTGCCAGCGCCTTTACCACGTCACCCGAGTACTTGACGCCCCCATCGGCGATGATCGGCACATCATAGGCCGCGGCAGCCTCCGCGCACTCCGCGATTGCCGTCACCTGCGGCATGCCGACTCCAGCGACGACGCGCGTTGTACAAATCGAGCCGGCCCCTACCCCTACCTTCACCGCGTCGGCACCGGCCTCGATCAGGGCGCGCGTGGCTTCGGCGGTCACCACGTTGCCCGCGACAATCTCCACCGTCGGATAGCGTCCTTTGAGCGCAGCCACCGCGCGTACTACGTCGGCGGCGTGACCATGAGCCGTATCAAGCACTAAAACGTCCACGCCTGCCGCTACCAGCGCCGCCGCCCGCTCCGTTACATCGTGCGTGCCAAGTGCCGCGCCGACCAGGAGGCGGCCATGCGCGTCTTTCGCCGCGTTGGGGAATTGTCGGCGCTTGGCAATATCCTTCACCGTGATTAACCCGCGTAGGTACCCAGCGCCGTCCACGATCGGCAATTTCTCGATCTTATGTTGATGCAGTACCCGCTCCGCCTGGTCGAGTGTCGTCCCTTCCGGTGCCGTGATCAGGTGGTCGGCCGTCATCACCTCGCTTATCGAACGCGCGAAATCGGTCTCGAACAGCAAGTCGCGATTGGTAATTATGCCAACTAAGATTCCCCTGTCGTCCGTAATCGGTATGCCGGAAATATGGAAGCGGGCCATCATCTCCGCCGCGTCGGCCAGCGAACGGTCGGGAGTGAGCGTAATCGGCCGCGAAATCATGCCGCTTTCACTCCGCTTCACCAAATCCACCTCGACCGCTTGCGCTTCAATCTCCATATTCCGATGGACGATACCAATCCCTCCCTGGCGGGCCATGGCGATAGCCAACTCGCCTTCGGTCACCGTATCCATGGCGGCGCTCACCAGAGGCACGTTCAAGCGGATAGCGCGGGTAAAGCGAGAGCTTACATCCACGTTCCGCGGCAGTACATCGGAGGCGCACGGCAAGAGCAGCACGTCATCGAAGGTTAGTCCCTCGCCTCGTACTTGCAAGGTCATCTCCACCGTCCCTTCCCCAATCGACCGGTTCGGAATCGTCGATCTACGTTCATTGTCTCACCGTGCTCTAGGACGGACAAGGCCGCGGGCCGGTCTTAAACCGATGTCTCCTATTGACGAGGCTTCTCGGTCAGCATACAGTGCTTGAAGAGGTTTCCGGTCCACACCGCACTGCCTGAAAGGAAAGTCCTATGCCGGCCAATCCCTTTCGCGCCGTCCCTCGGCGCGGCCTCGTGGTGTTGCTGGTCTTCCTGGTTGTCCTTGAGTGCGCTGGGGGCGCGGGCCTGTACGTAAGCAATCGATCCGCCGGTGCCGCGCCCGCCACGCCGCCTCCACACCCTACCGCCAAGCCCACCGCCGTTTATCAGGGACCGCCCGTACTGACCGTGCAGAATTTTCCTCGCACCGTTCTGGCCGGTCACAAAGAAACCTTCTCGGTACGTCTCAAGGGCTTGCCCAACGTTCTACTCAAATACACCATCTCCTATCCTGACGGTCATCAGGAAGGGGTCGACGTACTGACGGACGGCACCGGGTACTCAAAGCATGCATTCCTGATCAAGATCAAGCTTGCACCTCGGCAGCGAGAGACCATCGGCATCGGCGTGTCATACGGCAATAAGCTTCAGGCATCGACGCGTTTTGCAGTGCAAGGACCGGTAAAAGCAGCAAAGACAGAGAAGCCCTAACCAAGGACTACACCTGCTCGAAGTGGGCAACGTCGAGCACAAAAATGGTAGCGCCGCCAAGCTGGACATCCACCGGGTTGGGCATATAAAATTCGCCGGGCTCCATCATCGGCGGCAGCGGGTTGATGTATTGGGTGCGCGTCCTGCAGTTGCGCCGGACTACGGCAATCACGTCGCTTACTCGGTCGTCAGGCGCCCCTACCAGTATGGTAGCGTTGCCCTGGCGAAGGAAGCCGCCATGTGATTGGTAGCGTGTGCTTCGATACCCTTCTTTGGTCAACGCGGTGACCAGACCCCCGGCATCTTCATTCTGGACTATGCAAAAGAGCATCTTCATCGCGGGCGCCTCCTTATGCCTTTCAGGTGCCTTGGCTGTTTAGTACCGGCGGGCCGCTTTCGCGGAGCGGTGCCGGTAATGCCGTAAGCAAGGCATCTTGCACCTGATCACGACACATACTAGCATCTATCACGCGAAAGCGAACCGCCTCCGCGCGCGCCAGGGCGAGGAAGCCCTTCCGAACCCTCTGGTGAAATGCCCTATCTCGCGCGTCCATGCCGTTCCAGTCGCCCGCGCCGGCTCTTCGAGCCAGCCCTACCTCCACCGGCACGTCCAGTAAATAGGTCAAATCCGGGGTGAGGCCACCGGTCGCCAGCCGGTTTAGAGTCCGAATATCTTCAAGCGCTAGGCCATCGCCATAGCCCTGGTAAGCCAGGGTGGAATCGGTGTAGCGGTCACAAATCACCACGCGTCCTGCCGCTAGAGCGGGCTGAATCACCTGCCGCACCAACTCCGCCCGCGAAGCGGAAAAGAGCAAAAGCGAGGTCAGGGCCGAGGGCGCTCGCGCCGGATCGAGCACTAGGGCCCGTACCTGCTCGCCCAAGGTCGTTCCCCCAGGTTCGCGAGTCGATGTCACCGCAACACCTCGTGCAGCCAGCCACGCCCCGAGATGCCGCGCGTTCTCCGATTTGCCGCTGCCCTCGGGACCCTCGAAGGTTATGAACACCGCCCCTCATTCCACATCGCGAGACGAGCGCCGCCCCCAATCACACGACCCGTCCCTCTACACCGACTCCATGCCGGGGGGAAGAATGCGTACCCGGCGAAGCGGCTCCCGGCCCTGGCTTCGCGATCCCAGGTTGTAGCGTTCGGCCAGCCGGTGCTGGAGACGGCGCACATAAGGGTTCTGCGGATTCAGATCGATAGCGGCACTACCCTCCATCACCTGATTAATGGCGTCCTCGGCCTCTTGCAGCGCCTGCGCTTGGTTGTCCTGACCGAGGGGCGCGGCGGTAGGCGGTTCGAGATTGTACATCCCGGCCAGCGCGGTCAACATCTGCGACCCCGTATTGTTCTTCAGCACGTAAATCGGTGTTCCCGCCGCCTCCGCGTCGCGCAGAATCTGCGGCTTGCGCCGAAAATAGGGCTTGAGCGTGACAACCATGTTGGCGTCGGCGGGCTCTTTTACCAAGCTGACCGGAAGGCGCAACTCCTTCGCCGCTTGCTCCAACTTCGGCCTGCTCACCCCGAAGGGATAGATGCGCAGCGGCTGCAGACCCTGCGAGTCGCTCACTCGTGACGGGACCGCCACCAACCCCCCAAACGGTGCATGAGGTTTCCCATGGGGAGCGGGTTCGACCTCACTGCGCAGGGGCGCCCGGTCCCGCATGGTGATTGAGCCGTCGTCGTCGCGGGTGCGCACTTGCGCGCTGACCGGTCGGCCGAGCAACAACGCGTCCACGACGCCGGCTACGTCGTTATGCACCGTAACGTGATACCAATCCTGGATCTCCACCACCACGTCGAAGGTCGGCGGTGCTTTACGCTCCAGGACCGACTTCTGCGTACCACGGCGCCGCGCTTCCTCATCGCCAAGGGTTACAGTCTGAATACCACCCACCAGATCACTGAGCGTAGGGTTCTGCATGAGATTATCCAGGGTATTGCCGTGCGCCGTCCCCACCAGCTGCACGCCGCGTTCGGCGATCGTGCGCGCCGCCAGGGCCTCCAATTCGGTGCCGATCTCGTCTATCACAATCACTTCGGGCATGTGATTCTCGACGGCCTCAATCATCACGGCATGTTGGCCGGCGGGTGTAGCGACTTGCATCCGCCGCGAAAAGCCGATCCCCGGATGAGGGATGTCCCCATCGCCGGCAATCTCGTTGGACGTATCCACGATAACCACCCGCTTGTGGAATTCGTCGGCCAGTACACGCGCCACCTCACGCAGCATCGTGGTCTTGCCAACCCCCGGCCTACCAAGCAGCAGCATACTCTGGCCTGACTCAACGATATCGCGGATAATCGCAATCGTGCCGTAGACCGCTCGGCCCACGCGGCAAGTCAGCCCAACTACCCGGCCCTTGCGATTGCGGATCGCCGAAATACGGTGGAGCGTACGCTCGATCCCGGCCCGATTGTCATCGCCAAAGTCACCAACGCGAGTCACCACGTAGTCGATGTCGTCGGCCGAAACGGTGAGGCCGGCCAACCGCCGCTCTCCATCCCGAAAACGTACCGAGGGTTCACGCCCCAAATCAATGACGATCTCCAGCAGATCGCCCTGATCCTCCATGCCGTTAATCGCCTTGGCGATGTCCAGCGGCAAGCACCCAATGAGCGCTTGCAGGTCATCCATAATTACTCGCTCGGTCATCTCGATCATAATAGTGCGGTGCTTCCCTACTCGACGCCAATCGTTGATGGAGTGCCTCGACGCCGCGCCGGTAATGCGAAAGCTCCAGACCTAGCCCCTGGGCGCGCAAGGCAGCCACAAGCAATTGGCGTTCGGTTACCCATGCCACCGTGTGGCGCACAAGCAATGTCTCGCGCAAAAGCGGCTCAAACCCAACCTCTTCCAGTGTAGCCGAGATACGGCCATCGTACTCACGAACTCTGCATATCGTGCGAAAATCCGGGTCCAATCCCCCATGCTCTACCGCATAGCGGAGCATCTCTGGCACACGCGCCGCGGCATCCACGGAAGCGAGAATCTCCAGCACCTGAGGATAGGGGCCGTGGACCGGCCGCCAGCGGAGCCACGCCTGCAAATTTCCCATTTCGCCGAGTACCACCTCGCGAATACGCTCCCCGCGCCATGGTGTGCCCCCCGCGAAGCGGGCGGAAATCGACCAGTCCTTCAGGCTTCTGCTCTCGGCGTGACGTACCAGGGCGGGCGTACACGCACAATAGAGTGAAAAGATATCCCAGGCATCGCTGGGTTGGCGGAATCGCACGTCGGGACCATAGGACGACGTCCGCTCCGCCGCTAAACGCGGCGTGCCGCACAACGAAACCTCCGCCGCGTAGGATCGGAAGGCATGCTCGGTCATCACCTGGAGGTAGTCGCTGTCAGAGGGCAGGCGGGCAAAGGTACGCAGGGCGCCCCGCTCGGCAGTGTTGGCACACATCCGTTCCAACAATTCGGCGCACGCCGATTCCCAGTATTCCGCGTCCGGCGCCTGGCACGCCAGGCGAATGAGATCCCAGGATTCGCGGCCCGGCCGTGCCCGTGCCTGAATAAAGCCGCGAGTCCGCGAACTTTCGCTCAGGACCAGGGTTTGCGACCGACTGCCCACCACCCGCCAGTTTGAGACTGCCGCCAAGCGCACGGCCGGCGGAATATTGGCGGCCGGCGGAGGCGCTAGAACGACGGAATGATTATTTGCCTCCAGGCTACGGAGCGCCGGAAGATCCGAAATTCGCGCCGGACGCACATTCATTCTAATCGCTTGCTCACCCCCCATCCGCCATCGGTCAGTTGCCGCCCCATGCCGGTGCTCCTGGACGCCGCCACAGCCCGGGTGAGTCCCAATCCCAACCTGGTACCGCGCACCAGATCCTCCCGTGACTTCCACTGGCGACCAGGGAGTCTTCGGCTGAACTTGCTACGATTATAACATAGCCTTCCGTAACAACCTGCCGATCCCTACGCGGGAACCGGCCTGAAAGCGAGCCGTATGCCGCACTCACCGCCCGCCCTGCTGGTCGCCCAATCGGGCGGTCCAACCCCGGTTATTAACGCCAGCCTTGCCGGCGTGGTCGAAGAAGCGGCGCGACGGGGAGTAACCCGTATACTGGGCGCCCGTTTTGGCATTCTAGGCATCCTGGGACACGACTTCATTGACCTGGCCGACCTCCCCGCTACGGTCTGGCCCCGACTGCGCCACACCCCCTCCGCGGCTCTGGGTTCCTGTCGCCATAAGCTCAGTCCCGAGGAACGGACGACCGTACTGGACACCCTTATGGACCTGAACGTGCGGTACTTCTTGTATATTGGCGGCAATGACTCGGCCGATACCGCACTTACCTTGCAGGAAGCCGCCACGGCCGTCGGCTACGACCTTCGGGTCGTGTTGGTGCCCAAGACGATTGACAACGACCTCCCCGGAACCGACCATTGCCCGGGCTATGGCAGTACGGCCCGCTTCCTGGCCCAAAGTACCCAGGATGCGGGGATGGACACCGAGGCGATGCGGCGATCCGATCCAATTAAGCTAATCGAGGTGATGGGCCGTGATGCCGGTTGGCTTGTCGCGGCAAGTACCCTTGGCAAATATGAGGAATCACAGGCGCCCCATCTCATCTGCGTGCCGGAGCGCCCTCTGGATGTCGATGCCTTTCTTGGTGCGATTGAAGCGGCGTACAAGCGCTTTGGCTTCGCGATTGCAGTAGTGGCTGAAACGATCCGCGATCAGAACGGAAACCCGATCGGCGCCGTGAATGATGTGCGGGCCGCCGACGAGTTCGGCCACCTAAACCTTGCCGGAGGCGCTGCGGCGCTCACCGCCCTGATCGGAAGGAAGTTGGGCCTAAAGGCGCGGTTCGACAAGCCGGGTACCATTCAGAGAATGTCCATGGCGCTTGCCTCACCCATCGACTTGAACGAAGCCTATACGGCCGGCGCACGGGCTGTCGTCTATGCCCTCGATGGACTTGGCGGGCGTATGGTGAGTTTCGTTCGGCACGAGGGCCCAGAGTATGGGTGCGACCTCGAGCCGATCGATCTCCACCTGGTGGCGAATCAACAACGGCTGTTACCGCCTCAGTTCTTGGGTGACGAGCCTTTCGGTATTACCGAGGCTTTTACGGCCTACGCGCTTCCCTTAATCGGCGACCCTATTCTCCCTTACCCCAGGTTGCCGCTCTGAGCGTCTTGGGCCGCTTGGTCCAGGTTGCGCCTCCCTTCCAGGGGCAAGTACAATGAGAAGGGAGTCGGAGTCGAAGTGGCAGACACACCGCGTGGGTAGAGGTGCGTTATAGGAGGAGGTGAGCCGGTGAACGTGTACGACCAATTGCACGAGATCCGCGACGAGCTGGAGCGGCGTGGCGCCAAGCCGCAGACGATCACTGTCCTCGAACGGATTATTGACCAAGCTGAAGCGGAGCGGGACAATCCGCTGTCGATCACCCAGTCCATGATGCTGCGTCACTTGCTCCGCCAGCGCGACGTGTTAAACGACGAGTCCGTCTATACCGACGTGCTGGCCCTGGCCGGTGATCTGGATGAGCGGCGTCCGCAGCGACGCGACGAGGACGTGCCGGACGCCACCACGGACCGTGACGGGCACGTCCAGCACACCCGTGCCTACTACAAAAAACAAAAGGAAAAGCAGCAGCGACCTTAGGCGGTTTTCTCTCCCGTGACGGCTTTGCCCGCCGTGGGCGAGGGCGAGGCGGTCGCCCCATTCGAGCTGCTTGGTGTGCTTTCGGTCGCCTTAGCGGTCGGGACGCCGGCCCCGTCCTTCGCTTTGTCGGCCGCCGGGACGACCTCGGCGCCGTTCGCGGACTCGGCCTTTTTCTCGCTTGCCGATACCCGCGCCTCGTTCGCCGTACGCGAGTCCGTCTTATAGAAACCCGAGCCCTTAAAGACGATGCCCACCGGATGGACGACTCGGCGGATTGCGCCGGCGCATTCGGGGCATTCGGTCAACGAGGCGTCACGGATTCCTTGGCGTATCTCAAAGCGATGGCCGCAGACGGCACACGCATACTCATATAACGGCATATACACCTCCAATAGTCGGATTTTGTGGGGGACTGTAGCCCATCCCTACATCTATATTGTAAAGTGGAGGGCCGGTCGATGCAAAACCACTCCGCCTAAACAAGCGCCGAGAAAACGTCCGAGTGCTATACTGGGACAGACGCAGCGGTTATCGACCAGGAAAGTCCGTGCTCATATGTTGCCATTCGTAAGCGTAAACATGGGGAGCCCAATGCTCCTCGGCGGAATCGGCGATCAGTCACTCTCAAGCATCATTAATACCATATTGGCCGTGCTGATCGCCATCGATATTCATGAGATTGGGCATGCCCTGGTAGCGGATCGTCTGGGTGATGATACGCCCCGTCGAGCCGGCCATATCTCCCTCAATCCGTTCCGGCACATGGACCAATTCGGCATCGTGATGCTTGTCGTCACCGCACTCAGCGGCATGGGCTTTACCTACGGCTTCACCCCGATTAACGAAGGCCGACTGCGCGAGCGCAGTAAGTTTGGGCCTGCCATCGTGGCGCTGGCAGGTCCCGTGATGAATCTGCTTTTAGCGGTCTTGGTGGCCATTCCCCTTGCCCGGAGCACCGGCTTCGTCTTCAACGCCGATGGCAGCACTTCTTATGCGCTCGCCGGAAACGCGCAGCTGTTTGACTTTGTGTTCCAGCTGTTCGTGATCAACGTGTTCCTCTTCGTGTTCAACCTGGTGCCGTTCCCGCCCCTGGACGGGTGGCGCATTCTCTCGGAGATTATGACTCCCAAGCTTCGATACGACCTTCGCCAGGTGGTCCAATACGGCCCGCTAATCCTCTTGGTCCTGTTCATCTTCGAGCCGCAAATCCATTTCTTCGCCAGTGTCATCGACCCGATTACTACCGGCCTTGAGACGAGGATGTTGCAACTCTGGGGTGGGCTAAATTCCTAGATCTCGGCCAAGAAAAAGAGCACCCCGGAGGCCACGGCCTCCGGGGTGCTCTTTTTCTTGTCCCGACTAAAATCCTACCGCTTCGTATATTGCGGTGCCTTGCGGGCCCGCTTGAGCCCGTACTTCTTCCGCTCCTTCACTCGTGGATCGCGGGTCAGGAAGCCCTTACGGCGCATCGCCGGGCGCATTGCCTCATCCATACGGACCAGGGCGCGGGCGATCCCATGGCGAATGGCCCCTGCCTGTCCAGCGTGACCGCCGCCAACGACCTTCACCACCACCGAAAACGGTGTAGGAAGCGCAGCCTCCACGAGGGGCTGGCGCACCACGGCTTCAAGGGCGGCCCGGCCAAAGTAGTCGGACACAGTCTTGCCGTTCACCATCACCCTGCCGTCCCCCTGCAGGAGGCGGACTCGAGCCACGGCGCACTTGCGGCGGCCAAGGCCGTAAAAATATGTTGCGTCAGCCATTCAGCGCCTCTCTCCTACTCTCGTACTCGTCGAGTGCCGCGCCCCGCGTCGAGCACATTCGCGATATCCATCGGCTGTTGGCCCTCGTGCGGATGCGTGGCCGCGGCATACACACGCATCTTCTTCAGCATCGCCGCTCCGAGTTTGTTACTGGGCAGCATGCCGCGTACGGCCGCCTCGATCACTCGCTCCGGATGGGTTTCCATCATCCGCCGCATTGAGGTCTCGCGCAGGCCACCTGGATAGCCCGAGTGCCGATAATACATCTTCGTGCTCAGCCGTTTGCCGGTCACGGCAATCTTGTCCGCGTTCAGCACGATCACGTGATCCCCATTGTCAAGATATGGGGTGAAGTTGGGCTTATGCTTACCATGCAAGATATAGGCGATATCGGACGCGGCCCGGCCCAACACCTTTCCCGCCACGTCGATTGTGTACCACTTCCGATCGATTTCGGATTCCTTCACCGCTGGGGTGGGCATACTCGACTCCTCAATGACACACCGCGGCCCTATCTGGCCCGCCCTTACTCATAACGTACTCGAACCAGATAGAGTCCGTGCGCCGGAGCGGCGGGACCTGGCTCCATCGAACGATCCCCGTGCAGCATGGCGTCCAATGCGCGCGCGGGCAGCGAGCCGACGCCGACCCGCAACAAAGTACCGACCAGCATCCGCACCATGCGGCGCAGAAACGCATCGGCAATAAAGCAGAACAATACAAAACGATGCATGCGCCTGCACGCGGCCGTCAGAAGTGTACGTATCGTCCCCCCTCGCCGGCTGACCTCGTCGCCCTCAGGGCTCTTGAGGGCATGCTCCATGGGCGAGCCGAACGCGCCGAAGTCATGTCGACCGGGTAAGACTGCCGTCGCCTCGGTCATGGCCTCCACGGCGAGCGCTTGGGAAACATGATGTACTCTCCCGTGCAACAGTGGGGAGCGCACGGCGCCGTTATCCACGATATAGCGATATTCGCGGCTTATCGCGCTGTGGCGAGCATGAAAGTGGTCCGGGGCCTCGGCAATATCGATCAGCGCCACCTGCTTTGGCAAACAGGCGTTAACCGCGCGTCGAAGGGTGTCCACCGGCAACGGCGAGTCTGTGCTGAAATGAATCACCTGGCCCAGGGCATGAACGCCGGCGTCGGTTCGTCCAGCTCCTACAACAACCGTCTCGCTCCGCGTCACACGGGCAATTGCCGACTCCAGGGCGCCCTGCACGGTCAATCGACCGGGCTGGCGCTGGAAGCCGGCGAAGGCAGTACCCTCATATTGCACCGTGCAGCGAAGCTTTCTGATCATTCGACCAATTCAAAAATGGCCATGGGAGCCGCATCGCCGGAGCGGGGGCCGAGCTTGACAATACGCGTGTAGCCGCCCGGCCGGCCGGCCATGCGGGGGCCGATCTCCTTGAACAGCCGCTCCACGGCATCCTTGTTGGGCAAGTCCTGAAAGGCTAACCTGCGATGATGCAGCGTAGGCTGGCGGGCCAGGGTAACCAGCTTCTCCACGTAGCCTCGTACCGCCTTGGCCTTGGCCTCGGTGGTCGTGATACGGTCGTGGAGAAAAATCGCGCCCGCCAGAGCGCGATAGAGGGCGACCCGTTGATTAGTGGGTCGCCCGAACTTTTTACCGGCTCGTTCGTGTCTCATACCTCATCATCCTCGTCAATGTCGTCGATCGGGCCTGAGGTACCGAAGGAGCGGAGCAGCGTACTGTTGGCAGCCTCCACATCCAGGCCGGTCGCGGTGAGACGCTCACGCAATTCGTCGAGCGACTTTTTGCCGAAGTTACGCACGGCGAGCAGCTCATCCTCGGACATATCGAGCACTTCGCCCACCCGAGAAATATTCGCTCGCTTGAGCGAATTATAGGCGCGCGGCGTAAGTTCGAGCTTCTCGATCGTCATGTCGGCGATGTAGGCGGGGAGCGTATTTCCCGAGGACGGCTTTCCATCCTCAGTGAAGACTCCCTTACCAAACTCCGCCACCTGTTGGAAGTGCTGACGCAGGATCTCGGCACTCTCGGTGAGAGCATCCGTAGGCGACATCGTGCCGTCCGTCCAGATCTCAAGGACCAAGCGCTCGAAATTCGTCATCGGACCGACCCGCTTCCGTTCGATCACGTAGTTGACGCGTCGAATCGGGCTGAACACCGCATCAATCGGAATCGTGCCGATATCCAGATTCTCATGCTGATCGATCGGCAGATAGCGCTTGCCCCGCTCGACGATCATTTCCATGCTCAGGTTCGCGTCATCGGAGTCGAGCGTGGCCAGATACAACTCGGGGTTCACGACTTCGATGCTGCTGGGAACCTGTAAGTCCGACCCAAATACCTCGCGAGCCCCTTGCACTTCCAGGCGAATTGTCTCCGGCTGATCGACGTAGGACTTGAGACGGATCTTCTTCAGATTCAATACGAGTTCCGTGACGTCTTCACGTACGTGAGGAACGTCCGAGAACTCGTGGCGAATACCATCAATTTTGACCGAGGTAATAGCCGCCCCCGCCAGCGACGAGAGAAGGATACGGCGCAGGGCAACGCCCAACGTCACCCCGTAACCTTCCTCCAGCGGCTCGATCTCGTACCGCCCATGCGTCGCCGAGACCTTGGTCGCCTCAATGCGGAAAGGTGATGGTGCGGTATGTCCATCCAACAAGGGGGTTGCCCTCCCTGGATCACTTGTGGCCGAATCGGCCCAGTTTCCATGCAACATCAATACTAGAACCCACCCTTAGACGCGACGCGAGTAATATTCAACAATCAACTGCTCGCGGACAAGCTGCTCGCAGTCTTGACGTTCCGGAACCGACAGCACCGTGCCGGACAGCCCATCGGACTGCAGGCTGAGCCACTGCGGCACCGGTCTTTGCCGCTGTGTAGCGGCCAGATCCTTGAAATAGGTTATGGACCGGCTGCGATCGCGCACCTTGATCACATCGCCCACACGGACCCGATACGAGGCGATATTGGTCTTGACCCCATTTACGTCGAAGTGGCCGTGGGTGACAAGCTGCCGGGCTTGCTCGCGATTCGCCGCGATACCCAACCGAAACACCACATTGTCCATCCGCAATTCGAGGAAACGGAGCAGGGTCTCGCCCGTCATACCGGCCCGCTTGCCTGCCTCGCCGAACGTCTTGCGGAACTGGCGCTCGAGTACGCCGTAGATCCGGCGAGCCTTTTGCTTCTCACGCAACTGTAGGCCATACTCGGACGGCTTCCGGCGCCGCTGCTGATGGGGCCCTGGTGGAGTCGGGCGCCGTTCAAAGGCGCATTTTTTGGTCATGCACCGCTCACCCTTGAGGAATAGTTTCATTCCTTCACGGCGACAGAGCTTACAGTCAGGTCCTGTATATCGTGCCATACTGCGCGAACGTACCGGCTACCCAGAGTGCCTTCCGAACTGGACACCGAGACACCGATACCGACCGCTTCCTCCTCTCCCCTTTTTAGACCCGCCGCCGCTTGGGCGGCCGACAGCCGTTGTGTGGAATGGGTGTCACGTCGGTGATTGAATTGACGCTTAGCCCTGCCTGTTGTAACGCACGAATGGCCGATTCGCGACCGGAACCGGGCCCTTTTACGTAGACGTCAACCTGGCGCATGCCGTGCTCGAGCGCCTTACGTGCCGCACCGTCGGCGCTCATTTGCGCCGCGTACGGAGTGCTCTTACGGCTGCCGGTAAAGCCCGCCGCCCCGGCGCTTCCCCAGCACACCACGGCGCCGGTGGGATCGGTAATCGTCACAATCGTGTTGTTAAAAGTTGAATGAATATGCGCCTGCCCGATCGGCACGTTCTTCCGCTCGCGCCGCCGACCCCGCGTCGGCCCCTTTCGTTTCGCCGTCGTTGCCTTGGCATCCGCCATCGTGTATCCTCCCGGCGCACGGCCACCTGCCGCGCCCTGTGTCCGCGCCTCAACAAATGGGCGCTATCTCACGCTATTTCTTGGCTTTGCGCCGCGCGCCAACCGTCTTCTTCGCCCCACGCAGCGTGCGGGCATTGGTGCGGGTGCGCTGGCCGCGCAGCGGCAACTTACGACGATGGCGAACCCCCCGATAGCTGCCGATTTCCTGTAACCGCTTGATATTGAGCGCCACCTCGCGCCGAAGATCGCCTTCGACCCGGAAATTGCGGTCAATGAACTCGCGCAGCCGGTTTACCTCTTCCTCGGTAAGATCCTTCACGCGGGTATCGGGATTGACGCCCACGCCCACCAACACTTTCCGGCTAGTAGTAAGGCCAATGCCGAAGATATAGGTGAGCGATATCTCCACGCGCTTATCGCGCGGAATATCTACGCCGGCGATACGAGCCAAGTGTGTCCTCCCTCTGTCACGGGCGGCCGCTTTCGCGAGGCCGCGCGGTTAGCCTTGACGTTGCTTGTGCTTGACGTCCGAGCAGATCACCATCACCACGCCGTGGCGCCGAATGACCTTGCATTTTGGACAACGTTTCTTCACCGAAGGACGAACCTTCATTTCCTTGCTCCCTGGTTTAAGACGCGACTGTTGATTATATCACACATGGTAGGCCGACGTCTGCAAGGGCTCTATACGGGGAGGAACCGCCGCCCACGCCGCCGTCGGATCGCTCGGGCTGGTCAGAATGCGCGGCCCTTCGGCCGTCACCGCGATGGTGTGCTCGAAATGCGCGGCGGGCTTCCGGTCCTTCGTCACAATCGTCCACTTGTCGGAAAGCAACTTGTTCTCCGCCCGACCGGCCGTCACCATCGGCTCGATGGTAAAGACGGTTCCGGCGCGCAATACGGGACCGCGCTTATCCTGACGGAAGTTCGGCACCTGGGGCGCCTCCCACATTTTTTGGCCAATACCGTGTCCAACCAGGTTGCGAACTACCCTGAGATGGCGGGCCTCAACGTAGTCTTGAATGGCAGCCGAGATATCGTGCAGGTGGCGACCCACCGTGGCCAGGCTTATCCCCAGGGCCAGAGCCTGCTCGGTGGTTTCCATTAAATGGCGCGCCTGCGGGGCCAGTGATCCGACACCAACCGTAATGGCTGCGTCCGCGTGGTAGCCTTTGTAGATTGCCGCGATGTCCAGGCTGACCAGATCACCATCCCTGAGCACGCGATGCCCTGGTATCCCATGCACGATCTGCTCGTTGATCGAGACGCACACCACGCCGAAGGTAAAGCCTACTTCTTTATAGCTGGTCACGGCACCGTGCCGCTGCATGAAATCCTCAGCCACCGTATTCAGTGCCGCGGTGGAGATTCCGGCCCGGACATGACTCTTCAGCAGCGCGAGAGTGTCGGCGACAATACGGCCTGCCTCCTGCATGATGTCCAGTTCGCGGCTCGATTTCAGGCGAATCTCATTGGTGAGCAAGGACACGCTCCCGCAATTCCTCGAACACCTGGTCCATGGTCTGGTCGCCGTTCACCGCCTCCACCAAATTGCGTTGGCGATAGTAGGCAATCATGGGCTTGGTTTCCTGCCGATAAATGCTCAGGCGCTCCTGTAGAGTGGCGATTTTATCATCCGACCGGACATAGAGCGCATGTCCGCAGCGGTCGCAAACACCAGGCACCTTTGGTGCCATATAGCGAAGGTTGTAGACCTTCCCACAATTGGCGCAGCTGATCCGATCCACCATCCGATGGAGCACCGTCTGCTCACTGACCCGCAGCAAGAGCACCAAATCGATGCGCCGCTGCCTCCCCTCGGTCGCGAACGCCGTGTCCAGCGCGCAGGCTTGCGGCAGGGTGCGCGGGTAGCCGTCCAACACGACCCCCGCCGCGCAGTCATCCCTGCTGATCCGCTCCAGAATCATGCTCGTAGTCAGCTCATCGGGCACGAGCATCCCTTGATCCAGATAGGTCTGCGCCTTCAGACCCAGGGCCGTTCCCGCCCGTAGTTCGGCGCGAAAGAAGTCGCCCGAGGCAACGTGCGGCACATCCAGCAGGCGGCCCAACCGATCGGCCTGCGTCCCTTTGCCGGCGCCCGGAGGGCCGACAATAATAATATTCATCAGCGAATGAAACTTTGATAGTTACGCATCATCAGTTGTGCTTCCAGCTGCTTCATCGTATCGATCACGACCGCCACTACAATGAGCAGCGCGGTACTACTTAGCGTAAAGGTGTTGGCCGTGGTGAACGGCCGGGCCAGAAACGGCAGAGTCGCGATCACGGCGAGGAACAGCGCCCCGGCCAGAGTGATGCGATTCAGCACTCGATTCAGGTAGTCCTCGGTGTGCTTACCGGGCCGGTAGCCGGGAATGAAGCCGCCGTTCTTCTGAAGATTCTCGGAGAGCCGCTGCTGCTGCCACTGAACCGTGGTGTAAAAGTAGGTGAAGCCGAATACCAGGATGAACGTCAGTATCCAATAAATGGCACTGTCCTGGTTGAAGGCGTTGACAATCCAGGTTGCGGCGTTACGCACGATCGTGCTGTGCGACGGCTGAAAGTAGCTGGCGACGATCGCAGGCGTCGTCACGATGGAAAAGGCGAAGATCAAGGGAATCATACCCGCCGAATTCACTCGCAGCGGAATATGGGTGCTCTGCGCCTGGGTCATGCGCCCACGCACTAGACGCCGCGCGTACTGGACGGGAATCCGCCGCTGCGCCTCCTGTACGAACACGATCGCCGCGATTACCACCACCGCCAGTATGGCGATGCCGACCAATAAAGTCACATTGTTGGACTGTAATTGCTGCGACACGAGACTTGGCAACCGTGCGATGATCCCCGCGAAGATGATCAACGAAATACCGTTTCCCACCCCGCTTTCGGTAATCAACTCCCCTAGCCAAATCAGGAAGAGCGTGCCGGTGGTCATGACCAACATAAAGCCGAGCGTAGCCCAGACGTCTCCGCCGAAGAAGCCGAAGTTCTGAAGCAAGCTGCTGCTTCCGGTCCCGGCGGTATTGGAAATGAGCACACCCTGGCCGTAGGCCTGAAGCATCGCCAGGGGAATGGTGACCAGCCGCGTAATCTGGTTCAATTTCGTGCGGCCGGCCTCGCCGTCACGACTAATCTCCTCAAGCCGCGGGATGACGGGCAGCAATATCTGAATGGCGATCTGCGCCGTGATATACGGATACACGCCGAGCGACACAATGGAAAAGCCACCCGAACCACCCGAGAAGAGGCTCAGAAGCTGGAAAATCTTATAGGTGCTCAGCAAATTGTTGAAGGCCGCTCTATCGATTCCCGGCACCGGTATGGCCGCCGCCAATCGATAGATGACCAGAACCCCCAGGGTGAACAACAACTTACGGCGAAGGTCCGGTATCTTAAATGCATTGAGCGCCGCCTGCAGCATCGCCCTACTCCTCAGTCTGCCCGTGTATCGCCGGACGTCGCCTGATCCTCTTCGGCGGCCCCGGCAATGGTTCCGCCGGCGGCCTCTATCTTGATCCGTGCCGCCTTAGTCCAGCGCACATCTTGTAGATGCAGCGCCTTGCCGATTTCGCCGTTGGCCAGAAGTTTCAGTGGCCGCTCCTCGCCGGCATGGACCAATCCGACTCGAACCAACTCCGTACGACTGACCGTGGAGCCGGCCTCGAACCGGTCAAGATCGTCCAGCTTGATAATCGCATATTCGATGCGAAAGGGATTCTTGAATCCACGCCGGTGCGGTAGACGCAAATGGATCGGCGTCTGGCCTCCCTCAAAGCGAGGATTCCAGCCGCCTCCGGTTCGCGCCAACTGGCCCTTGGTCCCCCGGCCCGCCGTCTTGCCGCGGCCGGAGCCATGGCCGCGGCCGACCCGACGCTTGCGGCGATGTGTACCGGGATTGGGTTCTAGCTCGTGGAGTCTCACTCGTGGCCCCCCGCCTGCTTATCGTCCGCTACCTCCTCGACCGTAACCAGATGGCGCACCGCATGCACCATTCCGCGTACGGACGGAGTGTCCTCGCGCTCCACCACGCGATGAAGCTTGATCAACCCCAGTGAGCGAACTGTCGCACGTTGTCGCTGATTATAGCCAATAACGCTCTTGGTATAGCGAATGCGTAATATTGCCATTTGTCTAGGCCTCCGGCCCGCGGAGCATGCGGCTCACGGTGAGGCCCCGATTACGCGCCTCATCCTCTACCCGACGCAAGGACTGCAAGGCCTTCATCGTGGCCGTTACCACATTAATCTTGTTGTTGCTTCCCAGTGATTTCGTCAGAATATCGTGGATACCCGCCGATTCCACGACCGGGCGCACCGACTCTCCCGCGATCACGCCGGTGCCGGGCGCGGCGGGGCGCAGGAGCACGCGGGCAGCGTTGTATCGCACCTCGATCGGGTGCGGAATTGTCCCCTTCACCAGGGGAATGCGGATCAGGTTCTTCTTCGCCGCCTCCACGCCCTTGCGGATCGCCTCGGGTACTTCGCCTGCCTTGCCCAACCCAAAGCCGACCACGCCATTGCCGTCACCGACCACGACCACGGCGCTAAAGCTGAAGCGGCGGCCACCCTTGACGACCTTGGCGACGCGATTGATCTGAACGACCCGTTCCTCCAGGTTGCCCAGCGTTGCCGGATCGATTCTTGCCATTCTTACCTTAACCTTCCCCGCCGCATGAAATGGCCGCCGCGCTCCGCGAAACGACCTGCCCGCGCCGAAAATGCCGCGCGACCTGGCCCAACTCTCGTAGCGCTCGATCCATTAAAAATCAAGTCCTCCGGCCCGCGCCCCGTCCGCCAGAGCCTTGACCCGGCCGTGATACAGGTAGCCGGCCCGGTCAAACACCACCTTAGCCAGCCCCTGCTCCTGGGCTCGCCGCGCCAACAACTTGCCTACCTGAGTAGCTTTGGCAATCTTGGCATGCTCGCCTTCTCCCGCCGCCACGTCAGTCACGTCCTTATCAAGCGTGGAAGCGGCGACCAGGGTGTGCCCGCGATCGTCATCAATGATCTGGGCATAAATGTGGGCACTGCTCCGAAACACGCACAGGCGCAGGCGCTCACTCGTCCCGTGAATCTTGCCCCGCACCCGCTTGCGGCGCCGCTCGCGCCCGGCACGGGTGTCTTTCTTTCCTATCATCGCTGTACCTACTTCTTCTTCCCGCCGACCTTGCCGGACTTCCCTGCCTTACGGCGGATGACCTCCCCGGCGTAGCGAATACCCTTACCCAGATAGGGTTCGGGTTCGCGCCACTTGCGAATACGAGCGGCGGTCTCGCCAACCAGTTGCTTATCAATACCGATTACCGTGATGCGGGACGGCTCGGTGGCACGCCCTTCCTGGACGGTAAATGAAATACCCGCCGGAGGTTCGACCACGACAGGATGCGAAAATCCAAGCGACAAAGTAAGAGTCTTCCCGCTCAATTGGGCTCTATAGCCAACCCCATTAATCTCCAGCGTCTTGCTGAAGCCCTGGGTTACCCCTACTACCATATTGTCAATCAAGGTCCGGGTCAGGCCGTGCAGGGCGCGGTGTGAATTGGACTCAGAGGCCCGCTGCACCAGCAGCGTACCGTCCTGCCTATCCACGCTCATCCCCGGCGCGATCACCTGCTGCAGTTCACCCTTAGGGCCCTTCACCTTAACCGTACTGCCTTCGAGGCCGATGGTTACCCCACTGGGCACGGGAATGGGCCGTTTGCCGATGCGTGACATCCTATTCTCCCACCCCTACCAGATCTCGCAGATCAGTTCGCCACCCACGCCGAGGCGGCGCGCCTGCTGGCCCGTAATCATCCCTTGGGATGTCGAGACAATCACCACGCCCATGCCGCCTAGTACACGAGGGATGCGATCTTTCCCGGCGTATACCCGGAGGCCCGGCTTGCTTAGCCTGCGCATGTGTGTCATCACCGGCCTGCGCGTCGGCGTGTACTTCAGGGTAACCCGTAGGGTAGCTTTGGCGCCGTCGCGCTCTACATCGTAATCGCGAACGAATCCCTCATCCCTGAGGATGCCGGCGATTCGCTCCTTCATGTTCGAGTGGGGAATTTCTACCGTAACATGGCGCGCCATCAAACCGTTGCGCAGCCGAGTCAACATATCACCAATAGGATCGCTTAACTGCATCTTCGCTCTCCTACCAACTTGCCTTGGTAACACCAGGCAGCTCACCCAACAGTGCAAGCTCCCGGAAGCAAATACGGCAAAGCGCGAACTTTCTCATATAGGCACGCGGTCGGCCGCACCGGAGGCAGCGATTATGTTGCTGCACTTGATGCTTCGGCTTCCGGCGCGACTTGACAATCATCGACTTCTTGGCCACGGACCCTCCTGTCCCGTCCCTACGGGATGGTTAGCGCGTCCTTAACAATTAAGATCCGCACACTATGCGGCGCGAAACGGCATCCCCAGTAACTGGAGCAGCCGGCGCCCTTCTTCATCATTGCGCGCCGTGGTCACAATCGTGACCTCCATGCCGCGCAATCGATCCACCTTATCGTAGTCAATTTCGGCGAACACCAATTGTTCACGTAGTCCCAGCGTATAGTTGCCCCGACCATCAAATGACCTGGGCGACACGCCCTGAAAGTCGCGAATCCGGGGCAGCGCAATGCTGGTCAACCGGTCGAGGAACTCCCACATGCGCTCTCCGCGCAAGGTTACCATGGCGCCGATCTCCATGCCGGCCCGCAGCTTGAACTGGGCGATCGACTTCCTGGCCTTGGTCACCACCGGCTTCTGTCCAACGATTATTTTAAGGTCATTGACCGCCGCGTCCACGGCCTTGGCGTTCTGAATCGCCTCGCCCAAGCCGATGTTTACCACGATCTTATTGATGGTCGGCAGTTGCATCCGATTCTTGTAACCGAACTCCTTCCGCAGCGCCGGCCCGACTTCTTGCTCGAACCGCTCCTTGAGGCGTGCGCCCATGCCTAGCTCCGATCGATCACTTTGCCGCACTTCTTGCAAACACGAACTCGCCGACCGGCCGGCGTCTCCGTGTGCCCGACGCGGGTTGGTTTACCACATTGCGTACAGATAAGCATCAAGTTGGAGACATGTAAGGGCGCCTCCACCTCGATGATTCCCGCCTGGCGTACGCCCGGCCTGCCCTTGGTGTGCTTCTTCACGATGTTGACGCCGCTGACCACCACCCGCACGAGCCGGCCCTTGATCACCATGCGGTTAACGGTGCCCTGCTTGCCGCGGTCCTTGCCCGCCAGAACAAGAACTTCGTCGCCCTTCTTCACCTGTGGTTTGGGCGCATACCGTTCCATAACTTAGAGTACCTCCGGAGCCTGCGAAAGGATCTTGGTAAATCCTCGCTCACGCAGCTCGCGCGCCACGGGGCCGAAGATTCTGGTCCCTCGGGGATTATTTTGCACGTTGATAATTACGGCAGCGTTGTCGTCGAATCGAATATGCGAGCCATCGGGCCGGCCATATTCTTTGGCGGTTCGTACCACCACGGCGCGGACCACTTCACTCTTCTTTACCGTCGCCCCCGGGGTCGCCACCTTCACGGCGGCAATAATTATGTCCCCCACCCTGGCGTACCGGCGCGCGTGGCCACCCAGCACGCGGATACACAGGATTTCCTTGGCGCCGGAATTGTCGGCCACTCGCAGGCGCGTCTGAACTTGTACCATCGTCACATCCCTCCCTTCCGGCAATTCGCGGCGCCGGCGCTCCGGCTCCTAACTCTGAACCGTGGAAACCCCAGCCGGGAGAACGCCTTCGGTGGCGCGGATATCGTGGGCAATAATCTCCACGACGCGCCAGCGCTTGTCCTTGCTCAACGGCCGTGTTTCCTCGATCCGTACTGTGTCGCCGACCTTGCAGGCGTTCGGCTCATCGTGCGCCTTGAAGCGCTTGGTTACGCGCATCGTGTGCTTATACAGCCGGTGCTTGTGCAGCGACTCGACGGCCACGACCACTGTCTTGTCCATTTTGTCGCTGACCACCCGGCCAACTTTCTGCTTCCGGCGACCTTGCGGCGAAACTACTGTCTCGGCCGCTGCTTGCTCGGCCATATTAGCCTATCCTCCGCAATTGATCCTCACGCAGCAACGTCTTCAGGCGAGCGATCTCGCGCCGCAAGGTCTGGACCCGTGCCTGATTCGTAGCCTGACGATTGGCCAGTTGAAAGCGCAGCGTGGCCAGTTCGTCCTGCGTCTGGCGTAGCAATTGCAGCAACTCACCGGGGGTCTGTGCCCGCAAAGTGGCGGTATGCTTACTCATCAGAACCGCCCTCCTCACCGTCGTCCAACGTCGCGTCGTCCTCGATCTCGTCGTCTCCCGCCTCAAAGACCGCCGTATCCGCCTCGGCGACCTGCTCGACGATCTCATTTTCCCGCCTGGTGACGAAACGGCAGGGAATCGGCAACTTATAGGCGGCCAGGCGCATAGCCTCACGCGCCGCGTCCTCGCGAACGCCGGCAATCTCAAATAGAATCCGGCCCGGCTTGATCACCGCCACCCAGTGGTCGGGAGCACCCTTACCGCTGCCCATCCGGGTCTCGGCCGGCTTGGCGGTAACGGGCTTGGCGGGGAAAACGCGGATCCAGATCTTGCCGCCACGCCGGGTATAGCGGGTGATAACACGCCGCGCGGCCTCAATCTGCCGGCTCTCCATCCAACAGGTGCCCTGGGCCTGCAGCGCGAAATCACCGAAAGCGATCTCAGTGCCGCGATGGGCGTCGCCTTTCCTCCGCCCGCGATGCACCTTGCGATGCTTGACTCGTTTCGGCATTAACATGGCGTGATTCCTTCCTATGCCTGGCTGCTTGGCCGGTCGCCGCCGCGAGGCGGACGAGGCCGACGCCGCTCCGCCGGGCGCTCGCCCGAAGGCACGGCATCAGTCTGGCGCATTTGACCGGGCAGAACGTCTCCACGATAAATCCACACTTTGACGCCGATCACTCCATAGGTGGTGCGAGCCAGCGCTGTGCCAAAGTCAATATCGGCACGCAGAGTATGCAGAGGCACGCGTCCCCGACGCTCCCACTCGCGGCGGGCCATTTCGGCTCCGCCCAGGCGGCCTGCAACGTTGATACGAATGCCCTTGGCGCCCGCTTGCATGGCTCGCTGTACGGTGAGCTTCATGGCGCGCTTAAAGGCCACGCGCTTCTCAAGCTGCTCCGCCACGTTTCGCGCCACCAGCACCGCGTTCAAATCGGGTTGGCGGATCTCCAGGATGTTCACGGCCACCCGCTTGCCGGTCTTCTGCTCGAGCAGCTTCCGTAATTCTTCGACGTTGGCGCCGCTCTTGCCGATGACGATTCCAGGCTTCGCGGTGTGAATCATCACCGTGACTCGGTTCACCGCGCGTTCAATCTCGATCATGGCGATGCCCGCGTTGCGATGGCGCGCGAAGATCAACGCCCTCAACATCAGGTCCTCATGCAGCAGCGTTTTGTAGTCACGCCCCGCGTACCATCGAGCTTGCCAGGTGCGGTTGACCCCGAGCCTGAAGCCGACCGGATGTACCTTCTGGCCCATGCTCTACTCCCTATCCTCAACGACGACCGTGATATGCGTGTGCCGCCGCAACTTGGGCATCGCGCGCCCTTTGGAGACGCGCCACGCCCGCTTAAAGGTCCGCCCCTCGTCCGCCATCACCGTGTGGATGTAGAGATCGGACGGTTCCATCTGGTAGTTGTTCTCGGCGTTCGCCACCGCCGACTTCAGCACCTTGTAAACATCTTTTGCCGCGTGCTGCGGCATAAACTGCAGAATGGTCAGAGCCTCGGTAGCCTTCCGCCCTCTGATCGCGTTTACCACCAGGCGAACTTTCCGGGGCGACCCCTTTACATCACGGGCCACCGCGCGCGCTTGTGCCATGTGCGTGCTCCCGCCTACTTCAGCGCCGTGGAACGCTCGGTCTTGCCGCCATGGCCACGAAAGTGGCGCGTGGGGGCGAACTCACCGAGGCGATGCCCGACCATGTTCTCACTGATAAAAATCGGTACGTGCCGGCGGCCGTCGTGAATGGCGATGGTGTGATTCACGAACTCAGGAAATATCGTGGAGGCACGGGACCATGTCTTGATGATCTTCCGCTCACGCGCCCGGTTCATCGCCTCGATCTTTTTAAGCAGCTTGGGGTCGACGAACCAGCCCTTCTTGATTGATCTGGACATTACGTTCCCTCCTTCCCGTTACTTCTTCCGCCGGCGAACAATCATCGGCTGCGTCTTCTTGTTTCGGCGCGTACGGTAACCCATGGCAGGCTTGCCCCAGGGAGTCTGCGGCTGGCCACCGATGGGTGCCCGGCCTTCTCCTCCGCCGTGCGGGTGATCGACCGGATTCATCACTGAACCGCGCACCGTGGGCCGCCTGCCCATCCAGCGGGAGCGTCCGGCCTTACCGATGCTCTCGTTCTCGTGCTCGATGTTGCCTACCTGGCCCAGCGTGGCACGCGCCACCAACGGCACCAGGCGCACCTCGCCCGAGGGCATCCGCAACTGGGCGTATTTCCCTTCCTTGGCCATCAATTGCGCCGCCGTGCCCGCGCTGCGGACCAACTGACCGCCGCGTCCAGGCTCCAACTCAATATTGTGAACCGTGCTGCCCAGCGGCATGTTACGGAGCGGCAGGCAGTTGCCCACCCTAATCTCCGCCTCGGCGCCCGACGCAATCGTCTGCCCCACGGTCAGACCCACCGGCGCGAGAATATAACGCTTTTCCCCATCGGCATAATGAATCAGGGCGATACGCGACGTACGGTTCGGGTCATACTCGATAGAGACTACCTTGCCCGGCACGCCATCCTTGTTCCGCTTGAAATCGATGATGCGGTACCGGCGCTTGTGCCCGCCGCCCCGATGCCGTACTGTGATTCGACCTTGATTATTGCGTCCGGCGTGACGCTTTAGCGGCTCGGTCAGTGAGCGCTCCGGCCGTGATCGGGTGATCTCCTCGAAGCTGGAGACCGACATCCCGCGCCGGCCGGGTGAAGTCGGCTTGTACTTCTTAACTGGCATGAGACTCGTTCCTCACAAACTGCCGAAGAAATCATCAATGCTCTGACCAGGCGCCAGAGTGACTATCGCCTTCTTCCAGGACGGAATCGTCCCCCGCCGCTTACCGCTGCCCCGCTCCCGCGGACGCACGGTCATCGTGTTGACGTCCAGGACGACCACCTTGAATCGTTCCTGCACGGCCTGGCGAATTTCGATCTTATTCGCTTCACGCGCCACACGGAACACATACTTGGGGCTTGAATTTAGCCCGCGCTTCCGGGAAGGAGTAGGATTAGCCATCGCCGTGCTCTTCTCGGTAATGACCGGCAAGCGCAATACCTCGGCAATCTCCATCAGCTCAACCTCCCATCAAGCGC
>JAICHN010000002.1 GCA_025924845.1 Chloroflexota bacterium
AGCGCGGCAAATCGCGGCTCGAGCACGCTCAACGCCAGGCGATGCGCGCTATCCCATCCTTGATCCAGATACACCGCGCCCACCACGGCCTCGAATGCCTCGCCCAGAACCGTAGCACGACCTCGTCCGTCGCCGCGCCTCTCGGCGTTTCCCATGTAGACCAGGTCTCCCAGGCCCAGATCTTCCGCCAGCTGAGCAAAAGTCGCTCGCCGTACCAGTGCGGATCGAGCCTCCGTGAGCCTACCCTCGTCCCAGGCGGGGAAGCAGTCGTAGACCAGCCGTGCCGCCATCGCGTTCAGTACGGCGTCACCGAGAAACTCCAGCCTCTCGTTGGACGGCAGCCAGTCGAGCCGGTGACCCGCGCGTTCCTGTTCAAGTACGACCGAACGGTGCAACAGGGCCTGGGCCGCCAGTTCGGGCCGTGTGAACTGTATACCGAGCCGAGCTTCGAGGCGGTCTACCCGCTCCAAGGCGTCCGCAAGGGGGCCGCGCGTCCAGGTGGGTGACGCGGAGTCGTCGGTCAATTCACTTCCCCTTACCCAAACTCACCAGCTGTTACTCACTGTTATAGCACTCAAAACGCCCGCCACGCGACCCCGATCCCGAAAGCACCCTGGTGCCCAAACAGGCCGTGTGCGGCCGGCCCCACATGCTACACTAGCGTCGAAGTGTATCGAGAGCGACGTGCCACGACGCGTCGCCCGGTAGGAAACAAGAGTGGTACCGGTACTTTGTGGGGCGTGGAGCCCCCTACACGCGGAGTAGCATGACGATAGCGATCGTGTTGGCGGCGGGTAAGGGTACGCGGATGCGTTCCCAACTTCCCAAGCCGGCGCACAAACTGGCCGGCATCCCCCTGATTTTGCACATTCACGCCGCGATTATTGAGCTTGGCGACTGCGCACCGCTTTATGTGTTGGGCCACCAGCACGAAGTGGTACGGGCCATGCTTCCGACTGACACCCTTACGGTCATCCAGGAAGAGCAGCGCGGGACCGGCCATGCGGTGCAAACGGCGATGGGTGCCCTGCCTGAACACTGTGACGAGGTATTCATCCTCTATGGAGACATGCCGCTGCTGACCGTTCATACCCTGTCCGAACTTCGCCAATACCACCGTCGGAATGGCGCGAAACTGACTCTGCTTTCCACCGAGGTAGCGGTGCCCGAGGGCTATGGGCGGATTATCCGGGATGCGGGGGGTGCTCCTCAGGCGATCGTCGAGGAAAAATGGCTCAGCGCCGCTCAACGGGAGATTCGCGAGATCAATACGGGGCTGTACGTGGTAGACGTCGCCTGGTTGCGCCAGGCGCTGGGATCACTAGCCAAACACCTGGACGGCGAGCTGTATCTCACTGACCTGGCGGAGGCGGCCGCCCAAGCCGGCAGGCTAGCCGTCATGACCGGTGGTTCGGCCGAGGAAGTTGTGGGGATCAACGATCGCATAGCTCTTGCCGCCGCCGAGCGTATCATGCGCCGCCGCATCGCCGAGCGCCTAATGCGGGAGGGTGTAACACTGATCGACCCGGAAGCCACCTACATCGCCGCCGACGCGGCGATTGGTATGGACACGGTGATTGAACCCAATGTCTGGATCGATCATGGAGTGACCATCGGTGAGCGCTGCCGCATCGGCGCCAACAGCCGCATCATTGCCTCGGCCATCGGCGACGAATGCAAGATCGACGCTTCGGTGGTCGAATATGCCGAACTTGAGGCGCACGTCTCGGTAGGCCCCTTTGCGCATCTGCGTCCCGGCACGGCCCTGGCCGAGGGCGTACACATTGGTAACTTCGCCGAAGTGAAAAACAGTGCCGTGGGGGCCGGAACGCATATCGGGCATTTCAGCTATATCGGGGATTCCGACCTGGGGACGCGAGTCAATGTGGGCGCGGGCGCCGTTACCGCGAACTACGACGGCACGACCAAGCATCGCACCACCATCGGTGACCAGGTATTCGTGGGTGTTGGCACTATGCTCAGGGCCCCGCTCTCGCTCGGTGACCAGGCCGTAACTGGTGCGGGGAGCGTGGTTCTGCACGACGTCGCCCCCGGCACCACGGTAGCGGGCGTGCCGGCCAAACCGATCGCCCGCCCTGCCCGTCCAGCTCAGGCTAATTCGCCATCGACATCGGAGGAAGAGTAACTCAGTGGAATCCAAGTTGCAGGTGTTCAGTGGCTCTGCGAATCGGGCGCTCGCCGCCGAGATCGCGGACAATCTCGGTATTCCCCTCGGCAATGCCTACGTCGGAGCGTTCAAGGATGAAGAGACGCGCATTCGTATTGAGGATAATGTGCGCGGTGCCGACGTCTTCGTAGTGCAACCCACCTGCCGCCCGGTGGATCATCACATCATGGAGCTTCTATTGATGATTGAGGCCGTGCGCCGCGCCTCGGCGCGCCGCATCACCGCCGTTATCCCTTTCTATGGCTACTCGCGGCAGGAGAAGAAGAGCACGGGACGTGAGCCGATATCCGCCAAGTTGGTGGCCAATCTGATCACGGTGGCGGGAGCAAATCGCGTTCTGGCCATGGACCTGCATACGCCGGCCATTGAGGGCTTCTTCGACATACCGGTGGATCACATGCGATCGGTCAACGTGTTGACCACCCATTGTCTGCAAATGGCACTCGACAATGTAGTCGTCGTCTCCCCCGACCCCGGTGGAGTGCTCCGTGCAAACGACTTCCGGGCGCGAATCGGCGCCTCATTGGCGATCATCGCCAAACAACGGCCTCAGCCCGATGTCGCCGAAATGCTCGAGATGGTCGGTGAGGTGCGCGGCAAAAATGCGATCATCGTTGATGACATCATCTCGACGGGCGATACGCTCGTCCAGGCGTCCAACATGTTGATTGAGCGCGGAGCACGCGCCGTCTATGCCTTCGGCGTCCATGCGCCCTTGCCGGGGCGCGCGGCGGAACGGATCGCGGAAAGTCAAATACGCCATGTAGTGGTTACCAACACGATCCCCGTCACACCAGCCCAAAAAGGTGATAAAATTGAGGTATTAACGGTGGCCCCTTTGATTGCCGAAGCAATCAAACGGATCCATGAGGATGTCTCGGTGAGCGCGCTCTTCACCTGAGAAGACGGCCATCTTCGGAGAAAGGCCCTGGTGGTCTTCGACAAATTGACCGTCGCGGTTGACCCGGACGGTATGGTACACGCGCCCATATTGCTGATCCTGTCCGGTCAATTGTGGAGCGGTACCAATACCGTCCAACTGATTGCCCTGTTGATCTGCTTGGTGTTGTCCGCTTTTGCCAATGGCGCCGAAACGGCGCTCACCGCGGTCGGGCGCGTACGCTCCAACACAATGCTCGATCAAGGCGTCAAAGGGGGCGAGGCCGTTGCCTACCTGATTAAGGAGCCGAATCGGTTCCTCTCCGCCATCCTGATCGTGAACAGCGTAGCGGTTATCGTGGCATCGACTCTGGCCACCTTGCTCTTGGTGAGTGTACTTGGCGCCGGCACCGGGGCCGTGGTCGCGCCGCTGGTAACATCCGTGATCGTTCTCGTGTTCGTGGAGATCCTACCTAAGACCTTGGCTATCCACACTGCCGAGGCGACAGCACTGCGCTATGCCGGTGCGGTGCGCGTGGTCACCCGAGTGCTCGACCCGGTGATTTCCGTTCTAATCGGGCTGACCGGGATCGCCATGCGCGTGCGCGGCATTCACCCCCGTACCGGGCCGTTCGTCACCGAGGAAGAGCTAATCAGTCTGGTGACGCTCAGCGAACAGCAGGGCGTCCTCCAGGAGGAAGAGCGCGAAATGATCCACGGGGTGATCGAGTTGGAGAACACCATGGTTCGCGAGGTCATGGTGCCCCGCGTGCGCATTACCGCCGTTCAGGCGGACAGCACCATCGAGGAGGCGGTGACTATCGCCCTCGAGGACGGTCACTCCAGGCTGCCCATCTATGAAGAGACGATCGATCGCGTTACCGGCGTCCTGTATGCCAAGGATCTCTTGCGCGCGATCAGCCGCGGCGGACACGACATTTCTATTCGGTCGCTTGCCCGCAAGCCGTTCGAAGTGCCCGAGACGAAACGGGTCAGCGACTTATTCCGCGAGTTTCAGACCCGGAAGATCCATATCGCGATCGTAGTGGATGAGTCCGGAGGAACCGCCGGCCTCGTCACCATCGAGGACCTGTTGGAGGAAATCGTCGGCGACATCCAGGACGAATACGATAAGCCGGGCGAGGAACCGACCGTCGAGCAGGTCGGACCACTGGAATATATCGTCGATGCGCGTATTCACCTCGAGGACCTTAACGATGAAGTTCACCTTGGCATCGATTCCGAGGAATATGACACGCTGAACGGCTTTATCATCGATCGGCTCGGCGCCATTCCCGCCGTCGGCTCCGAAGTGCGCATTGAAGGCGGTACCGTGCTGACCGTCCTCTCGGTCTTCGGGCGCCGCGCCGATAAAGTGCGCATTACCAAGGTTGAATCGGCGACGGCCATTGCGACCGGAGCTCAGGTTGAGCACAATCACCAAAGCTGAGATCCGGCAATCGAAAGCGAGGTGCACATGACTGCCGCCGACAATCTTAACCTGCGCATTCCTGGCCCCACGCCCCTCCCTCCTTCGGTGCGGGCTGCCCTGTCGGCCCAGATGATCAACCATCGTGGGCCTGAATACGCCGCACTGCAAGCTGCGGTCATCGAGGAACTCCGCCCCTTTTTCCAGACCGAGCACGACATTCTGCTGTTCACGGCGTCGGGAACCGGAGGCCTGGAAGCGGCGATCGTGAACACCCTGTCACCCGGCGATCGCGTTCTGGCGGTGTGCATCGGCGCCTTTGGCGAGCGTTTTGCCCGCATCGCCGAAGCGTACGGCGCCGCGGTCACTCGTCTCGAAACCCCCTGGGGGGAAGCCACGCCCCCAGCCACCCTCGCTAAGGCGCTGGCTGTCGACCCACCCTACGATGCGGTGTTGCTTACTGCAAATGAGACCTCGACCGGCGTGCTCCAGGACGTGCCCGCTCTGGCTGCGGCGGTGCGCGCGGCCTCGTTACCAACGCCGCTCGTCCTCGTGGACGCCGTGAGCGCCCTCGGCGCCGTGGATCTGCCCATGGACGCCTGCGGCATCGATGTGCTGATCACAGGTTCGCAGAAGGTTTGGATGGCTCCGCCAGGCTTGACCATGATCGGGGTGTCTCCGGCGGCGTGGAAGCGCCAGGCGATTGCCCGCATGCCCCGCTTTTACTTCGACTTTGCCGCACAGCGTGACGCCCAGCAGAAGGGCCAGGATGCATTCACGCCGGCGCTCACTACCATGTTCGGCTTACGCGAGGGACTACGTATATTGGGTGCGGAGGGCCTACCGGCGGTGGTCGAGCGCCATCAAAATCTGGCAAGCCGTACCCAGACCGGCTTGGAGCACCTCGGCTTTAGCTTGTTTGCCGAGCCGGAGCACCGGTCACCAACCGTAACTTCCGCCGTACCGCCGCCCGGCGTCGATCCTGGGGCGTTGGTGCGCCTTGCCCGGACCCAGGAGCGGCTGATACTGGGGAGTGGCCAGGGCCGCCTCGCCGGCAAAATCATCCGGGTTGGGCACCTTGGCTGGGTAGAGTTGGAGCACATTGAAGAGACCCTGGCCGGCTTGGGGCGCGTGCTCACAACCATGCGCGCGGGCTATATCGGCGCCGCTCCGTGAACGACAAGCCGCTGGACGAGGCCTTCTACGCGCGTCCGGTCTTGACCGTGGCGCGGGCCCTGCTCGGCAAGATATTCGTCATAGAGCATAGGGGCCAAAGGCTTTCCGGCCGTATCGTGGAGACCGAGGCCTATCAGTCCGATATCGATCAGGCGTCGCATGCCTATCGCGGCCGCACGCCTCTCAATAAAGCTATGTTTGGTCCGCCTGGTCGCTTGTATATCTATCGAAGCTACGGCATCCACTTTTGTATGAACGTGGTCACCACGCACGCTCAAGGACCTGCCGCGGCGGTGCTGCTCCGCGCCATGGAGCCGCTGGAAGGCGTCGACGCTATGAAGGAGCGTCGCCTTACCGACGATCGCTGCGCGCTGTTACGCGGGCCCGGGAATGTGTGCCGCGCCCTCGACCTTGACCTCTCGTATTGTGGAGCGAGCCTCCTGCTCGGCAATCCGGTCATTGTCGATGCGCCCTTGACCGTGGAAGTGGTGGTGACCACCACCCGCATCGGCATCACCCGTAGCGCCGACCTTCCCTGGCGATTTTATCTGGCGGGAAACCGTGCCGTGTCGCGCCGTGATCGGAAAGCAGAAGAGGCGGTCTCCTTCAAGCAGCTACGCTAACGCCTGAAGATCGAACACCAAGCCGTCCCTACAAGCCCGGCGATACCCGCCCAGCGTACGAACCGTGCAAAGGTCGCATGCTCCCACCCCACAGGGCATGGCGGGCGGCGACAGCAGTGCCTGAGCGAAGCCCTTGCGCAGGCGCAGCAAACGGCGGCGCAGCAAGGAAGCCACCGCCGGCGCGAGCGCGGACGGCAAGGCGAGATAGAGGGCGTCCGCCCAGGTTACGCGCTCCTCGATGCTGCTCAAGAAGCGCTCTGGTTCTGGTGTGACGTATTCGACCTCGGGAGGCAGCGCGCCGGCCGGCATTGCCGGCGCGCCGTCGGCAGCCCATACGAACGTCACGTCCATGCCGCGCCCCAAGAGCTTCACGGTGAGCATGAGCAGTGCGCCTAGGCCGTGCCCGCTACCTACCATAAGGGCACGCGTGGTACGGCCTTCCACGGCAAAGCCCCGGCCGGCGGGGCCAAGAAGGCGAAGCGGCCGATCGAGGCGAAGCGCCCGATCCAGGTCCGCCGCTGCCCCGAGATCGGGAAGCAGCACATCCACGGTTTCGCCCATCTGCTGAGCGGATGGCAGTAAGGGAACGGGCTGAACCCTGCCGAATGGTTCGCGGTTGGCAAGCAAAACAAACTGACCGGGCGTGACTTGCCCAAGATCCGGCACGGCCAGACGTACTACCACGGCCGCATCCCAGGGCTCGAAGCGATCGACAAATTCCGCCGCTACCTCCCGCACGCAGGCACACCAACTCCTTATCGCGACCCGGCCGCGGAACTGTAACCCATCACCACGCCGAGCCCGTGCAATGAGCCGGCTTCAGTCCATCACGGTCATTTGGCCGGCTTCAGTAAACGTGATCGCGCCGCCCCACGTACACATACACATGCAAGTGTTGTTGAGCGCCGGCATACCGTTCACCATCACCGTGGGATTGCCGGGTTCCCATGGAGCCGGGATGACCGGAACACAGGGCATGGGGGTCAGGACACCGAGCGCGGCACTCGTGGCCGCCGCCACTTCGGGATTGCTAGGCGACATGCACATGCCGAACGGGGGAATGTTCTCAATCGGAATTATGTGCGTGATATTGCCCGCGGGCATCTTGCTTGCATTGACGGGCGGACCTTCCGGAATGGCAATAAACGACGATGGAGCCATGCCAAAGGTACACGCCATCATCGCGCCGGAAACTACTTGCTCTGGCATGGTTCGCTCTCTATTCGTCGCTAGTCGCTCATCAAAGCGTGACCCACTGGGAAACCCGCCCGCCGTGAACGCGCTCCAGAGGCCATCGTACGAGGGCATCGCGGGCATGTCAAGCCTACCATGCGTCGAACCATCCCAGGCCCGGGGCACGAGCGGTAGAATGATAGCCGGCGCGTTCGGCGCCGTCGTCAAGAGAAAAAGCTATGAGTGGAGTGCATGATGCGCGTCATGATCTGGGTTGACATGGAGGGCATCGCGGGCATCGAAACCTGGGACCAGGTGATGGGAGGCGCTCCACTCTACGACGAGGGACGCCGCTTGCTTACCGCCGAGACTCCTGCACCGGCAACACCAGCGCCAACCGACCAACCTGTTGAGTCGGACGCACCGGTTGACCCAGCACCAATCGAGTATGTCGCTCCTGACACAGCCGCTCCGGCAGAGACGCCGGCAGAAGCGCAACCACAATAGGTTGCTCCATGCCACATGGGAGAAAGACCCGTGTGCGATGGACGAGCCACGGTGGTCGTGTCATCCACAGACGTGCCGAGGAAAACCAAGAGCCGAAATCAGGATACTGTCTCGGCTCTTGGTGGGTGCTCTGGCCCTGAAGTGAAGGCAAACCCAAGGAATAGCCAGAGAACTGCGGTAGCCGGCATTCTATTGGTGGAAGGCCTTTACGAGGTGCCTTTGGCCTTGCTCAGGGCAAGACCCAAAAAGATGCCGATCACAAATGCCGCGAATCCGGCCCCAACCGTCATGGCAAGACCAGCCTGCATGGCAGCCGTCGTCGCAGCCTGCCCAGCTTGGGCAGCGGCCGTCGTTGCTGCCTGGCCGGCCTGCGTTGCGGCCTGCGTCGCCTGTGCACCGGCTTGGGTCGCCGTCTGCACCGCCAAATCCCGCTTTACGGTCTCGACATCCTGCTGTGTATCTTCGAGCGTCGGCATGCCGTTTTCTCCATTCACTGGATCGATTGCTTCGTCGGACTTCATAGCGAAAGCGAAAGCTTCCTGTCTACTCCAATTAGGTTCGCATGGGCACTCTAGCGGTGTATCCGCCGATTGGTGTCAGGTTCGAGGAAAATCGCACTAGTACTGCACGGCTGAGATGGCTCTAGAGTAGAATGGGCGGGGAAGCAGGATGGAGTGAGAAGGGGGAGAGGGATGCCGATTCCGCGGCCAGCCGCAGTGAAAGTGAGTAGGCGGCAGGGTGCGGCCCTGGAGCAGCTTGTGCGGGCGACCACCACACCGATGGGCGTGGTGCAGCGAGCGCGGTTGGTAGGAGCGATGGCGGCAGGGGGCAACAACACGCAGGTGGCGGCCCAGTATCAGGTGCGGGTGGCAACCCCACGGCTCTGGCGGCGACGGTGGCTGGAGGCGACCCCTCGGCCGGCCGCACTCGAGGCGGACGGCTGCACGGACCAGGAACTGCGCGCGGCAGTGCAGGGCACCTTGGCGGCTGCCGCTCGACCCGGGGTGCCGCCGACCTTCAGCGATGAGCAGGTGATTGGGATCCTCAACCTGGCCTGTACCCCGCCCGCAGATCTGCACGTCCCGATCAGCCAATGGACGGCGCGCGACTTGGCAGCGGTGGCCATCGCGCAGGGCCTCGTGCCCCGCATCTCGCCCCGCTCGGTGGGGCGCTTTTTAAAAGGAGGCCGCGTTGCAGCCGCATCGCTCCCGCTATTGGCTCAGTCCGCCTCCGGAAGACCCCGTTGCCTTTGAGCGGCAAGTGGCCGCCGTCTGCGCCTGCTATCAGGAGGCAACCGCTTTGGAGGAGCGGGGCACCCACACCGTGAGCACCGACGAGAAAGGGGGCATCCAGGCCCTGGAGCGCGCCCATCCCGGTCTGCCGAGGCGGCCCGGGCAGGTGGCGCGGCGGGAATTCGAGTATATCCGCCACGGCACCCAGTGCCTGATGGCCAACCGGCAAGTCGCGACGGGACGGATCCTCGCTCCCAGCGTCGGTCCTACCCGGACCGAGGAGGACTTTGTCGCCCACCTGGACCAGACGGTGACGACCGACCCCGACGCCGGTTGGGTTTTCCTGGTCGACAACCTGAATACGCACTGCTCCGCCGGCCTGGTGGTCTGGGGCGCCACGGTAGCCTCCGCTCCCGGGTTACCCGCGCCGCCTTCCTGGCCGATCCCGCCCACCGCATCCGCTTCGGCTACACCCCGCCCCAGTGCTCCTGGCTCAATCACGTGGAAATCTGGTTCGCCACCCTGACTCGACCCCTCCTCCGGCGGGGCAGCTTCCCCTCACCCGAGGCCCGGCGGGAGAAACTCTTCGCCTTTATTACCTACTACAATGCCGCGCGAGCCAAACCGATCACCTGGACCTACACAGGGCGCAACAAGGCTCTTGCCCCACCGCCCACAACAGCCACTCCCCTCCATCGCGCCGCATGAACTCTCTACCAACTTCTGTCTTGGGGTACTAGCCCATCGCCTGCGCCGCGCCGCCGCGTTCGTGGCCCACCAGTTCGCATACCTTGAAAAATCCCCGCTTCCTCAGTATAGGGGCTGAGGACTGCCGCTGCGCCTGCACCACCGCCGCCGTGCAGCCCACCTCTCTGGCGTACCCAAGCCGCGCACCTACCATTGCTATATACACCCCTCGGTTGCGAAATTCGCTACTCGTGAACGCGTTACGCAAGTACGCGATACCGTTCCCTTCGACCCGCAAAACCGAGCAACCGGCCGGGTTGCCGTCAACATATGCAACATAGACCTGCGCTTCGCGCTGACCCTGCAAAATCAGCCGTTTCGCCGCCGCCAGCCGCTCGGCGCGCACGGACTCGTCGGTATTGCCTCTCAGGCACAACGCAACGTAGGCATCCATATTCTCGGCACTGAGTTGGTCTACTCGGACGCCGGTAGGGTCGGGATAGGGCCAGGAAAGATCCTCCAACGCTAGACCCTCCCAAAAGATCCTCGGGGCCAGGCCGCGCGCCGCCAGCAGTTCCCCGACGTTCACCGGTCGCGCGCTCGGCCCTGTAATCCAGACAAAGTGACGCTCAGCGTCACCGACCTCGGCCAGTAGCGCGTCGAGTTGCTGCTCCGCGTGCCCTTCGTCGAAGCGCAGTCCGCCCCCGAAACCATCGTTGCCAAACCATTTAGCGTCAAGACAATGGACCAGGGCATGGTTGCCGCCAAGTAGCGTCTCCCGTTCTCCTTCATAAGTCCACGAGTACTCATAGATGGCGTTTTCCGCCGCCAAAGCCAGCTCATCCCGCGTGAAGTGCGGTTTTTCGGCCAAGTCCAGCTACCCCTTCTGTTTCAAGATCGGTACGTCGCTCCACACGGCGCGCACCTGATCGTCATGAATCGTGAATGTTGCCGTATTTCCCGTGCGCCCACGACCCGATAGCACGAAGTCAAACTCGCCGACTGGACGAAGGAACATGTCGCCGGCCACGCGCCGCTCGTCCGCCGGATAGGTGTGGGCAACCAGACGGTAGCCGTCCAGTTCGATCGGGAGCGCGGCGGGAACAGAGTTCTGAACGACCTGAGGCTCGTAGACTCCCGCCAGAAGCGGCCAGCGCGAGCGATCGGGCACATAATCCGGGTCAACCGCCGGAAAAGTACGCGACGGCTCGCGACCGAGCAGGATGGCGGCGATGCCCTCGCCCAATATGCCGTTTACCGCGCTCGAGCTATTGGAAAGGACCGCTACGGCGATGCCCTTCTCCGGCACGACGACGAACTGCGAGCCCATGGTGATCGCCGATCCCCCATGCTCGATGAAGGTCAGCTCGCCGCGGCGCTCGATCATCCAGCCTAGACCATACCCTCGGCTCGCCCCGTCGCTGCCCCGGATTCCCGACGGCAAGGCGGCGTGCGGGCGAAGCGCCTCCGCGAACACATCGGCGGATAGCACGGCGCCGCGCTCGCCCTTCCCGCGTGCCAGCACGGCATGTAACCAACGCAAAGCATCACGGGCCGACAAAAGCAGTTCCGCGCCGGCTGCCGAGGCCGCCCGGCTATGCGGGAAGAACGACGGATAGGGCGCGCCTTCCGGCCCAAAGTCGTGGGCCACGGCAACGTCTCCCCGCTGTTGAAAGGCAAAGCAGGCGTCCTCGAATCCGAGCGGCGCGAAGACCTCCTGGGCCATGTAGCTCTCGTAGGAGTGGCCCGTCACCACCTCGACTATGCGACCTGCCAGGGCAAACCCGTCGTTGGCATATGCCCATTGATCCCCCGGTGGACCAATCGGAACTCGATCCCGCAATGAATCGACGTAGCGAGCCAGTGCGTCATCCGCCGTGTCGTCGGAAAAGAGGAACTCGGTTTGGGTAGAGAGTGTGGGCGGCAGACCTGCCGTGTGCGTGATCGCCTGGCGAATCGTGATTGCCTCCGCGTGCGCCTGATCCGCCATGCGGAAACTGGGGATATGCCGCGTCACGGGATCGTCCAGCCCTAACAATCCCCGCTGCTCAAGCTGGAGCACGGCGACGCAGGTCAGGGCCTTGGTCGTTGAGCCGATCACCACGCTTGAGCGCTCGGTCATGGGCGCCCCGCTTGCCGTGTCCGCCGTGCCGTAGCCGCTGAGCAAAATGGTTTCGTGGTCAGCGATTACCCCCACCGAGACACCCGGCGTCTGTCCCAGGCGTGTTTGCTCGGCGATAAACTCCTCGATCCGCGTCAGATGTGTACTCACCACCACTCCCCGTGTAGATCAGCGACGCCGGTCCAGCCAATCGGCCAGGCCGTCGCCCAAGAAAGCAAAAGACAGGCCGCTCGCCATGATCGCGAAACCGGGGAAAGTGGAGACCCACCAGGCCGAGTAGATATATACTCTGCCGTCCGAAATCATTGTGCCCCAGTCGGACTGCGGCGGCTGCGCTCCCAGGCCCAGGAAGCTCAGAGCTGACATCAGCAATATGACCTGGCTTATGTCAAGCGTCGCGTAGACCACGGCCGGCGTAGCCACATTGGGCAGAATATGGCGAAGCATGATTCGTCCGTTGGAGGAGCCGATTGCCCGGCAGGCTTCCACGTACTCCCGCTCCCGCACCGTGAGCACCTGGCCGTAGATAATGCGCGCGTAGGTTGTCCAGTCTACCAATATGATCGCGATAGCCACGCTGCTCAAGCCGGGGCCAAGCGCGGCCAGCAGGGCAATTACCAGTACTACGTAGGGAAACGAGATCAGCAGATCCAGCAGCCGCATGATCAGCCCACCGAGCAGGCCGCCGAAGTAGGCCGCGATCAGGCCGAGCAGGGAACCCAGCGCCGCCGAGACCAGGACGCAGCCGACACTGATTCCCAGGGCATACCTGGCCCCATAGAGGATGCGTGTAAACTCGTCGCGGCCCTCGGCGTCCGTTCCCATCAGATGGGCTCGGCTTGGTCCCAGCACTCCCTGCGTAATATCGCCGGTGTTAGGGTCGTAACGCGCTAGGAACGGTCCAATGACGGTGGCGAAGGCCAGGCAGAGCACCAGCGTGATCCCGATCAACAGCGAGACGTGCGCCCGTAGCCAAGCCGCCCTGCCGCCCTGGTGCGTCAGGTCGATTAGGCCGACTTCCTCCGCCACTGGTGTGCTCATCGGTACCTGCATCGGCCGCCTCTACGCATTCCTGATTCTGGGATCGATCAGCCGGTAGACCACATCGGTGATTAGATTGACCACAACGAACAGCATCGCCAGAACCAGGGCGCCCGCCTGCACCATCGGGTAGTCGCGATAATTGATCGCGCCGATCAGCAGAAACCCGACTCCCGGCAGACCGAACACCGACTCAATCACCACCGCCCCGCCGAGCAGGTAACCCATGTTCACGCCCACCACGGCCACGGTCGGGATTAGTGCATTGCGCAGTACGTGCTTGAACACCACGGTGGCGCGCCGCAGGCCCTTGGCGCGCGCCGTACGCACATAGTCGGTACGCAAGACGTCGAGGAGCCCGGTGCGCAGGGTGCGCACGATCAGCGGGAAGATGGAGAGCGCGATCACGAACGACGGCAGAATAAGATGATAGAGATGCTCGCCGAAACTGGAGCCATAGCCCGCGATTGGGAAGATTCTCCATCTGGAACCAAGCAGCAACATGAGCAAGAGGGCCAACCAGAAGGAAGGCATGGTAAAGCCGACAATGGTGACCAGGCGAATCACAACGTCGGGCCAGCGGTCCCGCTTGAGGGCGGCCATTGCCGCCAGCGGCACTCCCAACACCACGCTCATCAAGGTGCTAATCAGGGCCAGCAACAGGGTTTCCGGTAAGCGTGTCCAGAGGAGATCACGCACCGGAACCTGATACTGCACCGACACGCCCAGGTCACCGGTCAGTAAACGGCCCGCGAAGTGTACATACTGCAATGGTAGAGGATCATCAAGGTGCCAGGCATGATGAAGGGCGGCAATAGCCTGGGGCGTGGCCCGGAAGCCGAGCATGACCTGAGCGGGATCGCCGGGGATGAGGTGGATGAGCAGAAAAATCGTAAGCGAAATACCGATGGACAAAGGGATAAGACCCAGAACGCGCCGGGCAACAAACACCGCCATGTCATCCTCAAATGGTTGGTTGGGCTCAAAACGCCGCCCGCCCGTCGACGTCCGAGGGGCGGGCGGATCCGGCGTCTAGGAACTGAAATAACATTCCTCGATGCGGTAGTTCCCGGTAGCCAATACTTTGAACCCCTGGAGCCTCGAGGAGGAAACGCTGAGACTTGGCGTCTGGTAGAGAAAGATCATCGGCGCGTCGTCGTGAAACATGTGATTGCACTGGTCATACAGTTTCTGGCGCTGGGCGCGGTCCTGGATTCCTGCCGCCTGAGCGGCCAGTTTATTCAAGGTGGGATTGTTGTAATAGGTCCAGATCGAATTGGTTCCCCCGGTTCCTACCATGGAGAAACTGACCAACTCATCCGGGTCCACGATGTCGCTGGTCATATAGCCGATGCTCATCTCATAGTTCGTGGTCTCGGTCTTAGCCAGGGCGCTCGCATCCGGAAGCACGGAGATCGTGAGCTTGATCCCCAGCTTGGCGAACTGCTGCTGGGCATACTCGGCGATCTGCTTGTCGAGCGTTTGCGTGCTGGCATCGATGATTATGTTGGTGGTAAAGCCGTTCGGGAACGAGGACTTCTTGAGCAGGCTCTTCGCCTTATCCAGATCGTAGGGGTACGCCTTAATCGAGGGGGTAGCACCATACATCTTGGGCAGGGCCTGGCCGCTGGTCTGCCCATAACCGAATAAGAAGTGCTGGACGATGGCGTCCTTGTCCAGGGCATAGTTCATCGCCTGCCGGACCAGCTTGTCGCGCAGGTAGGGTTTGCCGGTGGTCTGAATGGTGATGAAATGCGAGTCGAAAAACTGATCGCGATGTAGAGTCACGGTAGGATTGTTCTTCAGCGCCCCCGCCGACGCCGGGGGAACGAACAGGGCAACGTCGAGCTCCCCGTTCTGCACCTGAAGCACCCGCGTATTATCGTCCGCCACCACGACGCTGTGGAACTCATCGACGTAAGGCAATCCCGCGCGGAAATAGTGCGGATTCCGGGCCAGCACCACTTCGGCACCCTTGGTCCATTGCTTGAACATGAAGGGGCCGGTGCCAACGGGATGCTGAAAGAACTTTTCACCCTGACTCTTCACCAGCTTCATGGGCAGCACCGAGGTCGCGAACAGCGCCACGTCGGAGAGGAAAGGCGAGTGCGGTGCATTGAGGTGAGCCACCACGGTATGCGCGTCCATGACCTCCATGCCCTTAAACGCGCTGAACAGGAAGGACCATTGGCTGCTCTTCAGATTAACGGCCCGTTCCACGGAGAACTTCACGTCGGCCGCGGTGACCGGTGATCCATCATGGAACACGGCATTGGGGCGAAGGTGGAAGGTATACGTCTTCCCGTCCTTGGAGATATCCCAACTCGAGGCCAGCCCCGCCTCAATGCTCAAACCGTCCACGGTGGGCCGCGTCAGTGTATCGTAGATCAGGAGCATGGTCCAGATCGAGTTGTTATCCGAAACGGTCGGCCCATCGAATGACTTGACGTCGCCAACCTGACCGAGGCGCACGCTGCCCCCTCGGGCCGGGGCACGCGTGCCGCCTTCCGCCAACGACGTGATGGGGCCGGCCATTGCGGCGCTGCCCGCCACCCCGGCCGCGGTCAACTGTAAGAATCGCTTGCGGGAGAAGAACGGATTATGAATCAGCGGAGCTCGGTCCATTAACTGCACACCCCTCGTTGACTACTACGCGCCCAATCCAGACCACAGCCGAACACGGACGGCGCACCAAGCCGGGACGAAGAACAGAAGCGCCGCCATTGCATGGCCCCGTGGGCCCTTCCGGTGCCGGAACACTGCCCACGGTGCCCGGCATCGGCAAAGTGGGGTAATTGTACCATTCACAAGGGCGCTGTCAAACAGTTCCTCGGCACTGAAGCCGAACATCGCTTCCGCGCGGCATGGCCGGGCCATCTCACTCCAACGCACGGCAAAAGGACCTCGGCCTGAGCCGACGCCCTGTTGCGGTGCGTTGTTTTTCCTTACTCGCCTGATTTGCCCACGCATTTACGCCAAAAGCCCCGCAAATTGCGGGGCTCTTACTTTGGTACGCCCGACAGGACTCGAACCTGTAACCTCCAGATCCGCAATCTGGTGCTCTATCCATTGAGCCACGGGCGCACGCGCGAACGCTCTCCTAGTATACCCAGCCGTTCGCACCCCTGCAATGGATAGGATCAACCAGGCGGACCTTATTACGGCCGTGTGGCCAGTGCCGCTCGCGCCAACTCCGGAAGCTCCGGAATGGCGTCCGCGACCGGAAGGCCGAGGTCGCGGAAGGCAGCTACCTTGGCTTCCGGCCCGCCCAACCCGCCGCTGATGATGGCTCCCGCGTGCCCCATACGTTTGCCCGGCGGGGCACTGCGTCCTGAAATGAAGGTCACTACCGGCTTCCGCTCGCCGGAGGGCAGGCTGCCGATATACGCGGCCGCCTCTTCCTCGTCGCTCCCCCCAATCTCGCCGATCAATACCACCAGATCGGTGTTCGGATCTTGCTGGAACAAGCGAAGGATGTCCACGAAGGTCGAGCCGATCACCGGATCGCCGCCGATCCCCACGCAGGTGCTCTGTCCCAAACCGTTGCGGGTCAGCAAATCGCCCACCTCATAGGTCAGGGTGCCGCTCCGCGAAATCACCCCTATCCGGCCCGCACTGAACACGTTGGCGGGCATAATCCCTACTTTTGCGCCGCCTGGCGTGATCAAGCCGGGGCAGTTCGGACCAATCAGCCGGGTTGCGGGATGATCGTCTAGAAAGCGCACGGCCCTCACCATGTCATGGATCGGCACGCCTTCCGTGATGCAGACCACGAGCGCGATGCCGACCGCCGCCGCTTCCATGATCGCATCGGCCGCGCCCGCCGGTGGTACAAAGATAATGGACGTATCGGCTCCGGTCGCCTCCACTGCGTCGCGCATCGTGTGGAACACGGGCACCCCATTAAGCTGGGTGCCTCCCTTCCCCGGCGTCACCCCGCCCACTACTTGGGTACCGTACGCTTGCATTTGCGACGCGTGGAACGAACCATCGCGGCCCGTGAGCCCCTGCACGATCAGGCGCGTGTCCGTCCCGACCAGAATCGCCATCAAGTCCTCCTTCAATTACCCCGACGTTGTGACAGGAATTTAGTATCGCCCAGCCTCCCGGGCTGGGCGATACTTGATCTTAAATTATTCTTCGCGCACCTTCACGGACAGAATGCGTACCGGTTCCAGCGGCGAGGATCGTTCCGGCCCGCCTACCGGCACCGAGGCAATGGCATCCACCACGTCCATACCGCGCGTGACCCGCCCAAAAATGGTATAGCTTGGCGGCAGGCTGGTCCCATTGGCCCCTTGTACGATGAAAAACTGACTGCCGTTCGTATCGGGTCCGGCGTTGGCCATGGCCAGTGTGCCTAACTTGTAAGGTGTGGTCACCCTCTCATCCGCGAAACGATAGCCTGGCCCGCCCCGTCCCGTCCCGGTTGGATCGCCGGTCTGAATCATGAAGCCTTTGATGATCCGGTGAAAGACCACATTGTCGTAGAAGCCGTTGGCGGCGAGAAAGATGAAGTTATTGACCGTTTTGGGCGCCAATTCGCTCAGCAGATCGACGTCGATCGACCCCTTCGAGGTCTCCAAAGTGGCCGTATAGGTCTTCCCCGCCTTCAAGGCCAGGGAGGGCGGCGCCCCCCACTGCCCAGCCCCCTTGGGTTGGTTACCCGCGTTCTTAAAATGCTCCATGATCTATCCTGAATCTCCTTCTTTGGTCGGTTAAGACACTTGAACGGTAACAGTCTTGATATGGACCGGCGAATTCGGGGCTGACGTTTCGCCGTCGCTTCCCGCGTGGGCTGGGGCGCTGACGATCTTGTCCACCACGTTCATGCCGCGTGTCACTTGCCCAAATAGATTGTACTGCTGAGGAAGCGTGACGCCCTCGGACCCCTGAATGATAAAAAACTGGCTGCCGTTCGTGTTGGCACCGGAGTTTGCCATGGCCAGCGACCCCACCGTATAAGGGCGGGCCACTTTTTCATCTTGAAACTGATAGCCCGGGCCACCGGTGCCGTCGCCCTTCGGATCACCGCCCTGGATCATAAAGTTCGGGATCGTGCGGTGAAAATCGAGACCGTCATAGAAGCCATTGCACGAGAGAAAGATGAAATTGTTTGCCGTGATCGGGGCGATCTTGGGCAGAATGTCGGCCGTGATCGTGCCGTCGGTCGTATACAGTTTTACCTGGTAGTGCTTGGCGGTCGAGATGACCTGCTTCGGCGCCTCGCTCCAGGACTTGGCGCCCTGCTTCCCTCTTCCCGCCTTCAGGAACGGCGCGCACGCCGTCTTGCTCGCCGCCACTTCCGCCGCGCTGGGCAACTCCCCCTTCAAAGGAGCCTGGGGAATCACTACGGTCGGGGCCGGCGTCACCTGGCTCACCGCGGTGGGAACCGGGGTCGGCGGCAGTGCCGCCGTACCGTTGTCGGTTGCGGCATGGATCAGCACCCCTACCGCCGCGATCAGCGCCACCAGCACGACCACCACCGCCGCCACGATGGGACCACGCTTGAGCGGCGGCGGTTGCTGCTTTATCCGCTTGCCGGTGCGGCCGTCGCGCCTACCGCTCGTGCCGCCACGCCCACCGCTCGAGTTCCGCGGTCCCTGCCCGGCGGGCCGCCGCTGGCCCCTTGCCGCTCCCGCACCCTTCGACCCTGTACTCTCGGTCCCCCTGGGGCCCTGGCCACCGCTGCTCATGCCTGTCCTTTCCTATAGTGTCTGGCCTGGCGTCGTTGAACTCCGCCCTCCAGGAATGTTCGGGCCCGCGACCGGCCATGCCAGGCCGGACTGAAACCATCGCTTTGACCGATGTGCCGTTACTATGCTAGCATGGTCCGGTACTTACGTCGGTAGCGGTCGCCTCAAAAGGCGTCGCGAATCCACCACGCACCCGCGAACGACAGGCAGGAGCGGTTCGAAGCGGGCGCGTGATTTGTTGTCTATAATGATGGAGCGGTGCAAGCGTATGCCCAAGCTCAAGACACATAAGGGAAGCGCGAAGCGCTTCGCCTTCAGCGGCACCGGCAAGGCGCTGCTGCCCAAGGGATGGAAAAACCATAAGCGGAGCGTACGGTCGCGTCGCGCTCGCGCCCAGATCGGCCAGATGTTGGTTGCCTCGAAGGGTGACGCGAAGCGCATCCATAAGTTGCTCCCCTATGGGGACCCTCGTTAGGCGCGCGAAGGCGGAAGAGAGACGTAGATGCCTCGAGTAAAGCGTGGAGTGCCGGCGCATAAGCGGCACAAAAGGGTTCTCAACCTCACCAAAGGCCATTGGGGCGCTCGGCACCGCCTCTATAAGACGGCCCATGAGTCGATGCTGCATTCCCTCGCCTATGCTTACCGCGATCGCCGCAATCGGAAGCGCGATTTCCGGCGACTCTGGATCCAGCGCATCAATGCCGCGGCACGTATGCATGGACTGAACTACAGCCGCTTTATTAATGGTTTGCTCAAGGCAAACATCACGGTCGACCGAAAGATTCTGGCCGAGCTTGCCGTGAACGATATCGCGGCGTTCGGTGAGTTGGCGAAGCTTGCCAAAGCGTGATCTTCCTGGGGCTGGGGATGAGCGGCACGAGATCCGCTCCTCCCAACCCCGCTCCCCCGGCCGTCCCGGCCTGGCCCCCGCCACCGATGCCGCCATTCGCGCGGCGCGCGATCTGAAGACCACTCAAGGGCGACGCGAGCAGCACCGATTCCTCATCGAGGGCGTGCGCTTGATCGGTGACATGCTGGATCAGGGTCTCCCCCTTGTACAAGCGTTCATCACGCCCCATCTGCTCGAGGCCACGCCACGCGGCCATACGCTTGCCGCGAGGCTGCGTGAGCTCGTCGTGCCCCTCTTCGAACTGACTGAACGGCACCTCACGCTTCTGACCGATACCGAATCCCCGGCCGGTATCGTGGCAGTCGCGCCCCTCCCCGATCCGGAGGAAGCGTTACCTCCGGTCGCTACGAGCGGCCTTGGCGCGCTGCTCCTCGACCAGGTGCGTGATCCTGGTAATTTGGGCGGCATCCTCCGTAGCGCCGCGGCGGCAGGCGTACCACGCATTGTGACCACCGAAGGCAGCGCTGACCCTTGGGGGCCAAAAGTGATCCGTTCCGCTGCCGGCGCCCACATGCGCGTGCGGCTCTGGTCCGCGCAGCGCCGTGAGATACTGACGCCATGGCTGAGCGGCTGGCCGCAAATTGCCCTGGCCGATGGAACGGCGAAGCTGTCCATGTATGAGTTGGACTGGCGCCACCCCACCATCCTGGTGTTGGGGAACGAGGCGCACGGCCCCTCGCCCTGGCTGGCGGATCTCCCCGTGCTTCGTGTAGCCATCCCGATGCGTGGCGCTACCGAATCGCTCAACGTAGCGGCGGCTGCTGCCATCCTGCTCTACGAGGCCCATCGCTTCGAATTCGTCGGCGCCGGACCGTAAACCGAGGTCACGTGTATGAAATCAAGGATCTGAGAAGGAGGCCGCCGAAGCGGCCTCCTTCTCAGATCCTTGATGTATAAAGATCCTACTGAGGCGGGGGAGCCAACTGAAGGGCCAGTGCTTCCTCGATAATCTCCGCTACCAGCCGAGCCTCGGCTTCCAGAATGGCCCGCCCCTTCTCCGCCGTGGCACCGCGCGGGTCGCCGATCGTACCCGAACGCGAGAGATCGCGGGTCAGCCAGCCGAAACTCGCCGCGCCTTTCAGGGTAAAATGATGCATAAACTCCCGCACTGGCGGCAACTCCGGCCTATAATGCTCCGGCTGCACCAACTCGGGCGCCACAGCCAGCATCAACGAGGTCTCACCTTCACCGCCATGGATGCCATACCCGCCTTCCACGCTGGAGATAATCTCACGGCCCAATCTAAATCGAAACGGATGCGCGGTGAAACAGAGCATACCTAACTCCTCGCGAATATCGCGCGCCGAGTAGTCTATGATCTCCGGGTTGCCCCCATGTGCGTTGAGGAAGAGTAGCCGCTGCAGACCGCTCGCGTGAACCCCACGCGCAATCTCTTTCAATGTCGCGGCCAGCGTCTCGGCGCGCAGACCGATCGTGCCCGCGAAGCCGGTGTGTTCGTTGCTCTTGCCATATGCCTGGGCAGGCAGTGTCCATACCCTGCCGTCATCTGGACGCAACTCAAGGGCGCGAGCCAGCACGGCTTCCGCGATCATCGTGTCGGTGAGCACCGGTAAATGCGGGCCATGCTGCTCCACGGCAGCTACCGGCAATACGACCAGCACGCGATCGCCTGCCAGCGCCGCGATGTCGCGTGTGCTCAGCCGCGCCAGACAAAAGCGGTCGGGGATATGCGGGATCATGGGAGCACCTCAGGCGCCGCGTCTGGATAGCGGTCTACATACAGCCTAACCAGCTCATAGCGATGGCAGGGATCCGGATACTGTTCCTTGCACAGCACAGTGACCGTACCGTGCTTTTGCTCCAGCCGGCGCAGCCGTGCCAATGCCCGTTCCGGGATATCAACGCGCAGTTCCGCGTAAAACTGGGCAGTATCAATCTTGCCGTCCCACCACCGTTGCAGCGAGTCTCGGGTCGGTCCCAATGAGCGCATCCACAAGTCGTAGTCGTGCCGCTCGAAGATCGCCTTGTCGCGGACCACTGTCATGGCCAGCACTCGATAGCCGTCGCTCTCCTCGACCGGATCATAGATGCTCTTGTGTTTGATCATAGGACACGCTGCCTGGCCAAGCTCATGCTGGACGGCCGAAAGCCGTGGCCCTCCTGTTCGCCGGCGGCGAAGGCGGCGCGAAACTTGCCCGGGTTCAGCAACCCTGCCGGATCGTTCACCTGCTTGGCTTGCAGCAATTGCTCTACGTTCTCCACCCTGCTCCCCTCTTCCAGAATGTACCGATGCGGATTGGCCACTCCAACGCCCTGGCTTTCGACAAACGCTACCAGTCGGTTGAGGTGCTCACGCCCCTTAAAGGCCACAATGGGGAGGGCAGCGGCGAAGGGTGCCCCCCCGGCCCGGAAGTACTCGCCGTGCATGGCAAAATCGTCGCCATACTCTCGCTTGATCGCACCGAACTGCTCGGCGAAGCGCTCTACCGACCAGCCGGTCTGCAGATAGGTGAGTGCGTCATCGCTCTTCTTGGCCCAGAGAGTGGTGTGATTCCAGGTAAAGTCGCTAAGCCGGGTACGTGTGTCGAGCGGGAGGGCGAAGTCGAGTTGGCCCCCATGGCGGGCCGCTACGGCGGTCACCCGCTCCTGCCGACCCGCCTCGAACATCAGCAAGGCCGACAGCTGATCGGCTGAAAAAGGCAGTCTTGCCCGTTTGAAATGCCGCGACACCGCCGGCTCGGCGGTGGACAGGAGGCGCAAGCGTACATCCGGATCGGCCATCAACTCCAGGGCAAAGGCGTGGCAGGCAAGCACGTCCTGGAAGCTATAGACCGCCTGCTCCCAACGCAAACGGGGTGCCAGGGGCACCGTAACGTCGGCGAGCACGCCCGTGGTCCCATAGGCATGGATATAAGCGCTCAAATCCAGGCCGGTAACGGCGCGCGACCGCGGGGCCGCGCATACCGGATACACGGTTGCGCCAAGCACGTTTCCATCTGCAATGACCCCGTGGCTAATACTGCCGATCCCGCCCGATCCGCCCGCTACGAACCCGCAGACCGTCGCCGTGAGATAGGTGCTCGGATAAATGCGCACTTCTTGCCCGTCCGGGTTGACCGCACGATCCAGATCGACGAATTTGACTCCCGCCTCCACCCTCGCGTAGCCTTCGCCTACGTCGAGCACGCGGTTCATCTTGCTTAAATTAACCACCAGACCGCCCCGCAGAGGCACACACTGGCCATAGTTACCGGTCCCTCCACCTCGCACGGTGACCGGAATGCGGGTGTGGTAGGCTGCGGCGAGCACGTCCGCCAACTCGTCACCGGACAGTGGCCAGGCGACGACGTCGGCACAACAGCCGCCCAGTTCCTCCTCGAGCACGTTGGAGAACCACGCATAATCCTGGGAATTGCTTTGCAAAATGCCGGGCTCCACGGCGATGCGTTCTGCCGGTAACACTTCCGCCAGACGGGCCCGCAAAATCTCGATACTCAAAAAGTCAGCCTTTCCACGCATGCAGGTCACACTCTCGTCCATGATGGTCGGGAGAATACCACAAAGCAGCCATCCAGCGGGTTGGGCTCCCGGGCAGGTTTCCCACCATGTCAGCTTAAGGATCTGCCCGCGCCAATCGGCTCGTGTAGGATCAGCCGCCGTTGTGGACCCAGCGTACGAGGGTTCGCAACGCGAAAGGGTCGCATCCAGTACGCTCACCGAGGGCAAGGCACTGTAGATGAAAGGCGCTGTCAGCGGGATGAGGCCGCGCCGCGGTGCCAAGAACCTCCAGTTGGTCCTGATCGATCCTCAACCACTGGGCCAGTTGATCTACGTTGAAGCCCTGACAAGTGCGAAACGCCTCAAGGTCAGGCGCCAACGTGCCGGACTGCCAGGAGGTCCGACAAGCGCCTGTAGTAGGCCGTAACGTGGGAGCAAAAGTCCGCATTGCCGTACTATAGTAGCGGATACTCGAGACGGTTTCCTAGTCCTTCCGTGGACAACGCGGATGCCCACTCACGACTTTACCGTCCATACCTGTATGCTGGAGTACAAGGCCGGTTGAATCTACGGCGCAGTTCGAGAAAGGGAGCCTACACCAGTGATCGATGCCGTGAGCGCGCTTGCCGCACTGATCCAGTCCAATCGGGAGGAAGTACGCACCGCTTGGCTGGCCGATCGCGAAGGGCGATCCAATGCCCTGAAAGATCGGGAGTTTCGCGACCACATCGACCGCTTGCTTGATGACCTTACCCGCATCCGGGGTACTTGGGATATGGACGAATTCGGAGCCCTGAAGGGTCATCTGGTCGAACTCAGCCGGGCGGCGGCGCTTCGTGGCGCTACGCCCAGCGAGACCGCGACCTTGATATTCTCCCTGAAAGAGGCGTTGGGTCCTGTGGTGCGGCTCGGCCTGGCCGAAAAATCTCTCGATTGGGACGCGGCCGAAGCTATCAATCGCCTCATCGATCGCATGGGCCTCCTTACATTCGAGGCATTCATCGCAGGCCGCGAGGCAATGATCCGCGAGCAGCAGCGCAGCATTATGGAACTCTCGACCCCGGTTGTGGAACTCTGGCATGGCATCCTGGCCGTGCCCATCGTGGGCACGGTCGACTCCCTACGAACCCAGCAGATTATGGAAAACCTCCTCCAGCGGATAGTCGATACTGGTGCTCAGATGATCCTAATCGATATTACCGGGGTGCCGGTAGTCGATACCACGGTGGCCAAGCATCTGCTGCAGACGGTCACCGCGACGCGCTTGCTTGGCGCGGAGGCCATCTTGGTCGGGATCAGTCCGCGTATCGCGCAGACTCTGGTCCATTTAGGCGTGGATCTGGGCGAGGTTACCACGCGAGCTACCCTGGCTCGAGGGTTGGAATTGGCCCTGAGCCGCACCCATCAGCAGGTGGTTTCCCTGTGACCGGGGGCTCATTGACCGGTGCATCCGGCGTGCCGATTTTTCGCCTGGGCAACGTGCTGATTGTGTCGATCCAGCAGGCGCTGCACGATCGTCTCGCGCTTATCCTCCAGGACGACATCACCACCGCGCTCAGCCGCAGCGGCGCCGACGGCCTATTGATCGATGTGTCGGTGATCGATATTGTGGACAGCTTCCTGGGGCGAATGCTCAACGACATCGCGGCGATGGCTCTCTTAATGGGCGCGCGTACCGCGCTCGTCGGTATCCAGCCCGCCGTAGCGATCACCCTGACTGAACTCGGCCTGGAGTTGCGTGGGATCGTGACCGCCCTGGACGTCGAACAAGGGCTCGCTCGCCTGCCTGAGGTTTCTCGGCAGGACTGGAAGCAGAACCGCAACGGGCAGGATGCCGAGCATGACTGAAGCACGGCGGCTGCCCCTCGTGCGGGAAGAGGATATTGTTATGGCTCGCCAGGAAGGGCGCGCCCTTGCCAAGGCCCTGGGCTTCGGCGTGGTAGACCAATCTCGAATCGCCACGGCAATCAGCGAGCTTGCTCGTAACGTTATTCGCTACGCGGGAACCGGTGAGGTGGCCTTGCGAGCCCTCACCAGCCCGGACGGCAGTGAACGCCGAGGGTTGGAAGTAGTGGTAGCGGATTCAGGACCGGGAATCGAGGACCCAGAGGCGGCAATGCGCGACGGCGTGACTTCGGGCGACGGGCTGGGCATGGGCTTACCGGGCGCCAAGCGCCTGATGGATGAGTTTTCCCTTGACACCGCTCCCGGCAAGGGCACCAAGGTCACCACGCGGAAGTGGCAGCGATGAGGCGCTGAGCCATGGCTGACACAGTAGTAAAAGAGATCGCGGTTCGAGATTTACACGATGTGCCCCAGGCACGCCGGGCCGCCGAGGCCGCCGCGCGCGGCGCGGGCATGTGCGCGCTGGATGTGGGGATCGTGGCATTGGTAGCATCTGAACTGGCCACCAACCTTGCCCGCCACGCCCATGGCGGCGTCCTGTCGAGTGAGAGCGGCGAACGGTGCGTGTATCTTGTGAGCCACGACCAGGGGCCGGGCATTGTCAATTCTATGATGGCACTGGAAGACGGCTACAGCACCGGAGGCGGACTCGGGATTGGTCTTGGTGCCATAAGAAGACTGATGGACACTTTTCAATTGGACACATCGGCGGCCGGGACCAGCCTAAAGGTAGGGAAATGCTGCGCGCACACTATGCCATAGCCACGAGACCCTTTCCGGGCGAGCTGGAAAACGGCGATCTTGCCCTGGTGTTGCCGGAATCCGAAGCCGCACGGACCGAGGCCAAAACCATGCTGTTTGGACTGATCGATGGTGCGGGCCATGGGCCGGCGGCGGCCCACGCGGCGGCTCTCGCGCACGGCGCCCTAAACCGACCTGTACCCACCCCCCTGCCGGAAGCCCTGAAGGCCGTACATATGGCGCTCGCCGGCACCCGAGGCGCCGTGGCCGGTTTGGCCCAGGTTGACTTAGAGGGTGGAACCCTCGAATACTCCGGCGTGGGCAATATCGAGTGCCGGATCCTGCACTCAGACCGGAATGGCAGCAGTCTTATGTCGTATAATGGTCTGCTCGGGCATACATTTCCCGGCCTGCGCACCTTTACCCATGCCATTGCGTTAGGCGACATGCTCGTACTTCACAGTGATGGCATAAGCGGACACTGGCAAACGAGCTGCTATCCCGGCCTCACAGCTGAAGCGCCCTCTATGGTCGCCTCGTTGCTGATGCGCGACTGGGGGCGTGCCACCGACGATGCGACCATTGTGGTAGTTCGATTCGATGGGGTCGCGGAGGAGATATTGGGCCTATGATCAACGCGGATGCCCTGGACGGATACGGCGATGCACTCACGGATTACCTACGCTCGGGCAGCGAGGACGCGCTCTATAGAGCCTCCCTCCTCAGCAGCCGTTGCGTGGACCATGGATTAGGTCCCGAAGAGATCGTGGCCTTTCATACCGCCGAGTTGGAGCGCATCGCCCAGCAGTCGCCGCTCCGCGATCGGGCCCGCATCTATGCCTCATCGCTCCAGTTTTTGCTCGAAGTGATGATCGCCTATGGTGTGCGATATAAGGAGTATCTGGATCTCAGGCTGCGTGAAAGCACGCGCGATGTGGAAAGCCGCATGGCGGTCGAGCGCGCCACGGCGAGTGAGAAAATCCGCGCCGAAAGGGAGGCGCTCCGCTCCAAGGAGGATTTTCTTAACTTTATCGCGCACGAATTGCGCACTCCTTTGACTGCCCTTCAAGGCCACTTGCAGTTGCTGGAGCGTCATCAGGGCGGCCTGGTTCAGGATCGCTTGGCGGTATCCCTGGCCGGCATGAATCATGCCGTGGTCGGCATGCGCCGTCTCCTTGATAACTTGCTGACGATTGGGCGGGCGGAGGCCGGTGTGGTCGACCAGGCAGGCGTCGAGCCGATCGACCTGGGTGACCTTGCCAGGACGATTGCCGAGGAGCTTGGCGCGACAGCGGCTCAACAAGGCGTGACCATCGACGTTTCTGCCGGCGAGCCCGTTCCCCTAGTGCGTGCGGATCGCATCAGCATCGAATCGATCCTTGCCAATTTGGTCGGCAACGCGATCAAATACAGTCCCGACGGCGGGAAGGTGAATATCGCCGTGAATACGGCGCAGGGTCAGGTGTGCTGTTCGGTAGCCGACCAGGGAGTCGGCATACCGGAGCAGGAGCTGCCGCGTATATTCGAGAAGTACTTCCGGGGTACCAACACGCGCAGCGTGCAGGGAGTAGGACTTGGCCTCGCCGTTGCCCAGGCCGCGGCACAACGACATGGCGGCCGCATCAAGGTGGAGAGTAAGGAAGGCGAGGGCAGTACTTTCAGCCTTATGCTTCCCGTCAAGGCCGGCGCCGAATCCTGACCCCGACCAGGGATTAACGCACGTGACGCGGGTCAATCGCGTCACGTAGGCCGTCCCCGATGAAGTTCATGCAGAGAATGGCAAGTGTCAACAACACACCAGGAACGATAGCTAATTGGGGAGCGTCGTAGAAGGTGTCCTGGGCACCGGTGAGTAGATTCCCCCAACTTGGAATGTCCGGCGAAATACCAAAGCCTAGAAAATCCAGCACGGCTTCAATATAGAGCGCGGCCGCTAGGATAAAGGTTGATGATACAATAATCGGTCCCATGGCGTTTGGTAGGATATGACGCCAAATTATCCTTCGGGAGGACACGCCCGCGGCACGAGCCGCCTGGACATAGTCCAACTCCCGTATCTGCAGAAACTCGGCCCGCGCCAGGCGCGCCAGATACATCCAATTGAAAACGCCAATGAGCAGGATGATTGACAGGATACCTACGCCGATGGTCACGGCAACGATCAGGATCAGAAACAAGGCTGGGAAAGCAAGTACGAGATCGACGAAGCGCATGAGAATGTTGTCTACCACGCCGCCCAAGTAGCCGGCCGTTGTGCCAATCAATAAGCCGATGGCGAGCGCCACTAGTGTTGCCCCAAAACTGATGCTCAGCGAAATACGAGCGCCCAAGAGCACCCTGCTCAGTTCGTCCCGGCCCAACTCGTCGGTGCCTAGCCAGTGGGCGCCGCTCGGTAACAGTGTAGGATCATAGTTTTGAGCGTAGGGATCGTAGGGACTGATGAGCGGTACAAGGATTGCGATCATGGCCATCGCTAGAATAATGCACAGGCTGATCATTGCCATGCGATGGTGAGCAAAACGCTGCCAGAGGCGTGGGCGGCGGAGTGCCGGATCGCCGGCGTCAAGCTCGGCCAGAGGCGCCGCCCCATCGGCTGGGGCGGCCGACATTGGCGGGGAATGGCTCGGCGCGGGCGCTGCATGCTCAGTCATAGCGCACTCTCGGGTTCAACACTCCATAGATGAGGTCGGCCACCAGGTTACTGAACAGGATAAGGAACGCTGAAATGAGCAAGACACCCATCAATACAGGGTAGTCGCGATTTTGTAGCGCGTCGTAGAACAAGCGCCCCTCCCCCGGCCACGAGAAGACCACTTCAACTACGAGCGCACCTGTAAACAGCAGTGGGATATCCAGAGCCATCACTGTAACGAGCGGCACTACAGCATTTCTCAACGCATGTTTGAGCACAACCCCACGCGTAGCAACGCCCTTGGCGCGCGCCGTACGTAAGTAGTCGAGCTGGAGCACCTCCAGCATGCTCGACCGCAAATACCTGCTCCAGCCTGCAATCAAGCCCAATCCCAACACAGCGGCGGGCAATACCAGGTGCTTGAGCGCATCGGTTAAGGTCCAGGGCACTCCCTCGGTATACATTCCGGCAACAGGTAGCCAGCCAAGCTTCACGGAAAACAGCAGCTGCACCATCAAGCCGGCCCAGAATACCGGGACGGAATATGCGACAAAGCTCAGGAAGGTCGCCGTGTAGTCAAAGATCGAGTACTGCCGCACCGAGGAGAGCACGCCCAGCGGAATGGCAAGAAGAATCGAGATAGCGAACGCGGTGCCCACCAGCTCTAATGTGTTTCCCAAGCGTTCGACAATCAGGCTGGTGACCGGCTCCCCGCTTTGTAGAGAGTAACCCCATTGTCCGTGTACCAAACCCGACAGCCACCGCCAATACTGCACGGGCGCCGGTTGATCCAGTCCAAGATCATGGGCAATCACTTTAAGCTGCGCGGCCGTAATGTTCGGACTGTGTTGATATGCACTCAGCGGCCCGCCAGGGGAAAGTTGCATTACCGCGAATGAGACAATGGTCGTAAGCAAAAGGAGGGGGAGTAACTGGACGAGCCGCTTGCCCAGATAACGAGTCATGCAAGGTTCCAATCTTCCCGAAGCAACCGCGCCAAGGACGGATAGCCGGTATGCAGGGGAGCAGGCGTCGTGTTTGAGCCCGCTCCCCCGCGGTTCGACCTATTGGAGGTACCAGTCCTTGGCATTCCAAGCGGTTCGGTAGTTGAAGGGATTGGGAAGGTAATTGTGAAGCTTGCTCGTGGCCACCGTGAGCACGTCACCCCAGTACAGCCAGATATCCGGCACATCGTTGGCCAGGATTACCTGCAGCTTCTTGTAAACGGCGTTTCGTTTCGCCACATCCGTAGTAACCAGGCCTGTTTGCATGAGGGCATCAGCGGCAGGATTGGAATATCCATCGAAGTTACCACCTGCCGAGATTTTTGGGCTGAGGATCTGGTTCGTGGCCCAGAAATAATGATCGTCGGGATCGGCCGCCTCGATCCACTCATACTCCACCGCGTTCATGGTAGAAGACGACAGTCGGTTTGGATCATAAAGTGGTCCTCGTCGTCCAAAGAGCGTCGCGGGGTCGAGGGGCTTTAGATTGACGTTCACCCCGATCTGGCCCCACGCCTGCTTGACGATTTGGGTAATCTCGGTCTGAGCCGAGAATGCCGCATCCACGGACAGGGTGATGTTGAATGGTACGCCACCCTTTTGCAGGGTGCCGTTTGAACCTTTGGTAAAGCCGTCCGCCGCCAGCGCGGCAGCCGCTTTGGTAGGGTTGTAGGGCCAATAGCTCTCCACGGCTTTATTGTAGGACGGCTTGGCCGGCGATTGGTCGGAGTATTGGGGCTTGCCATAGCCGAGTGCCACCAATTTGATGATCTTGTCTCGAGGGGTCGCCATCATAAGCGCTTGCCGCACTGCGACGTCCTTGAGGAAACCTGTTTCAAGAAGGTCGATGTGCTGCCAATTGAAACCCGGTGTGTCGTAGCCGACCAGCCCGGAGGCGCTCTTCAACTGATTGTACTGGCGTGCATCCAGATCCGCCGTCTGCCCCGCGAGATTCGCCTCGCCGGTACGCATCTGGTTTACCGCGGTAGTACCGTTAGGTACAAAGCGAAAAATGATCTGAGCCAGATGCGGCGCGCCAAGGAAGTACTCCTTGTTGGCGCTCAGCGTAACATGGTCACCGGCCACGAACTCACTCGCCGTAAAAGGCCCGGATCCGAGCGGTCGCCGGTTATACAGCGTGTCGGTACGAATCGCCGTAACCGGAATCTGCCCGAGGACATGCTGGGGCAGGACATAACTCGAGGCATAATCCTGGAGGAACGGCGCGTATGGACTCGCCAAAGTAATGTTTACCTGGGAGGTGCCGACCGCCGTGATCGTCTTGATGTGATCGAAACCGAGCGTCGAGGTGGCGGGGAACGCCTTGTTGTTGACCAGGTTTGCCGTAAACACCACGTCCTTGGCGGTGAGCGGCACACCATCCTGCCACTTCGCCTTGGGGTTCAGGTAGAAGGTCCAATTGAGGCCGTTGGCGGATGTCGTCCACTTGGTGGCGAGATCAGGCTTGAATATACCCTTGCTGTCAATCTTGACCAGCCCGTCAAAGATAGCCGAGTCGATGTCCGCGGTGCTGAGCTGCTGATTTAGATATGGGTTGAGCGAGTCGGGAGTGTCCGCTTCGGCCGCAATCACGGTGCCGCCGCCCGGAATGGCGGCATCGACGCGGTGCGCCCGAGCCGAGGGTAAGGTTGCGACGACGAGGGCAAGGCCGAAAACCGCTGTTCGGAGCCTGGGATGATGAGGCATGGCTCGTACTCCTCTCAGACTGGGTCCCCGACGCACTCGCCGGGGACATCACTCCGACACCGACCGCCGGCGCGGCGCGGGAAAAGGCCCGCACACGCTTGGCATGATCGGTCGGATGACCTACGCGCGCGACGGCGACGGGCTCCTTTCTGGTCAGTACTCCGGCGGTTACATGCTCCCCGCTGATTGGCGGCGCCTACGTTGACTTCGAAAAACCCTAGGCACGCGTTGCTTGGCCTGGCAACCTGCCAACTGCTGGAATCCGAGCCACTATAGCACGCCTGTCGGGTCGATGGCAAGGCTTGTTCAGAGCCGCACCTCACGGGCGGAAGGTATATCCCAGGATACACCGGCCACGCTAAGCAGCCTACTGAAGCACTTTGGGAAACTGGTCAGGCCAAGTGAGGTCGGGCCCGCGCGGGCGATTGCGGTAATCGGCCATGTTAGGGCAAGGATCGCTTGTATCGCGGAACCTGCCGCACCTTTATCGCCTGCTCCAGGGCAAAGGCCAGACGTAGCAAGGTAGGCTCGCTGTACAGTCCTCCGATGAAGCTCATGTTAATCGGCATGCCGCCTGCGTAGGCCACCGGTACGGTAACCGTGGGGTAGCCCGCTCGCGCCGCCGGGGACGAGGTACCCAACGCGCCGGCGTCACCGTTTATCAAGTCGATCGGACGTGCCGGCTCCCCGGTCGGGGCCACCAATGCATCAAGGCGGTGCTCCGTCATCACCTGATCGATCCCTTCCAATCCGGAAAGGCGCCGACTGGTCTCCAGAGCTCGCAGATAGTCCGGCTCCGTTAGGGGACCATGGGACTCCGCGTCCTCGAAGATATCCTGGCCAAAGAAGCGCAATTCCTCCGCCGCGTGGGCACGATTGAAGTCGATCAGTCCTGCAAGGGTGAGCGGAAAGCCTTCGCGATCCAGGCTGACTTCACGCCGCGTCGTCAGGTAGGCCGTGATGTCGGCCTTGAACTCAAACAGCAGCACCTGATACTCCGCCTCTCCGGCCGCCTCCAGGTCGGATGGTAGAGGAGCCGGGTCGATCAAGATCGCGCCCGCATTGCGCATGGACAGGAGGGCCGCCTCCATAGCCGTATCGACGTTAGGGTGCTTGCCGAATCCCAGGTTCCGCACCACCCCGATCCGCGCCCCCTTGAGACCGGCCGGATCCAAATACTGGACGTAGTCTCGCACCGTACCTAGTGCTGACCGCTCCCCCAGATCTGATCGCTCGGCTATCGCGCCCAGTACTGCCGCCGCGTCCGCTACGCACCGCGCGTGGACTCCCACCACGTCCTGAGAATGCGATACGGGAATGACGCCTGCGCTACTGATCAGTGGTACGCTCGGCTTGATCCCGACCACCCCGCAGGCATTCGCCGGCGAGACAATCGAGCCATCGGTTTCCGTAGCCAGCGCGGCGGCGCAAAGGGCGGCCGCCGCGGCGATACCCGAACCGGAACTGGAGCCCGACGGGGTACGGTCAAGGGCATAGGCATTCTTACCCTGCCCCCGTCGGGCACACCAGCCGCTCGAGGAAAATTGAGAACGAAAGTTGGCCCACTCGCTCAAGGTCGTTTTGCCGAGGAGAACCGCTCCGGCCGCGCGGAGGCGCGCCGCGACGGCGGCATCCTGAGCCGGTGCCGAACCCATTAAAGCTAACGAACCGGCGGTGGTCAGCATCCGATCCGCCGTATCTATATTGTCTTTCAGTAGAATGGGGACGCCGTGCAGCGGTCCGCGGACGTGTCCCGCTTGGCGTTCGCGGTCGAGCGCCGCGGCAACCTCCATCGCGTCCGGATTGATCTCCATCACCGCGTTCAGCTGAGGGCCGTTGTCGTCCAGCGCCTCAACGCGCGCCAGATACTGCTGAACGACGTCCACGGCCGTGAGCTCGCCGCGCGCCATGGTGTCACTCAGTTGGGCGATGGTTATATGCTGTAACTCCGCGAACGGCTCCTCGGCCAGGTACCCCACCTCAGGGTCAGGCATTACCCTACCCACCTTTTCTTCAGTTTATTCCCGTTCGTCCCAGCCGCCGACCTCAAGTTGCACTGGGACACTATTGCGCACATGATAGTATACGCCCGAGCCGATTTTTTTCTGGAGTGAAGGCGGTCATGACGATGGAGGCCCGGCCGAACGCATCAACGTCTGTCTACCTGGAAGTAGGTCAAAAGCGGGTATTCGCTTGCGCGCTGGACTGGCCCGGCTGGTGTCGCTCCGCTAAGTCGGAAGAGCAGGCGCTCGAAGTCCTGGCGGAGTACGCCGACCGGTACGCGGCCGTGGCCCACGAGGCCGGCGTCGCCTTTCCGCCCACTTCACCCATTGTCTTCGACGTTGTGGAACGGCTCCGCGGCTCCGCGGGCTACACCGACTTTGGCGCGCCGGGCGCGGTCCCCACGAGCGACAGAGAGCCGCTGACCAGGGAGGAGACCGAGCGGCTTATCGCACTGCTCAGTGCGTCCTGGACTGTGTTCGACCGGATCGCCGCCGCCGCGCCTGCCGAAATGCGCAAAGGTCCACGGGGCGGTGGTCGTGACCGGGACAAGATGATCGATCATGTGCTTGGCGCCGAAGTGGCTTATGCCCGGACCCTGGGCATTGAGCAGCACCAACCGGCCCGGGAAGACAGACTCGCCCGCACCGCCCTACGCGAAGCTCTGATCGTGGCGCTTCGGGCGCATGCCGCCAACCCGCCGCTCGATTCCGCGAATTGGCCGGTCCGCTATGCGGTGCGTCGTATCACGTGGCACGTCCTCGACCACGCGTGGGAGATGGAGGACCGGGGCACGGCAGGTCCCCCTGACTCCACACCCCATGGTTGAGATTGCGCGACTCCCAAGGGATTTCTTCGGCAGCTCCGCACGTACAGTGCTCGCAATAGTCGAGAGCCCGCTGTCCAAGGCATTGAGCTGTGTTCCTGGCCCGCCTGGACCGATAAAGGATTCGCCCTGTGTGACGTTTGTCGGAGTTCATGCGTTAGGGTGAGTAGGGGAACCTGCCGAATCCCGTCCTCACCTTCGGTAGGTCAATACCTCCGGCAAGGTAGTATTTAGAAGCAAGGAGACATCTATGTGGCGAGGTCTCGTTCGTACCCTGATTGCAGGCGCGATACTTTGTGGGACGTTCGCTGCGTCCCACTTCCCAGCGCGGGAAGCGCGGGCGACAGCAACGCCGCGCTGCCATACCGGGGGCCTCTATATCGCCCTGATCCCGCATAGCGGGCAAGGGGCCACTGGGCATCTTGATGTAGTATTCAGCGTTAAATCGCTCACCCAACAGCCCTGTTATTTGTACGGCTATCCAGGGATCCAACTGATCAACTCGGGCGGGAAAAATATCGTCACTCACGTGCAATGGGGCACCGGATTCTTCTTCATTAACCGGCCCAAGGAATATGTCGTGCTCAAGACCGGCCAGGTCGCCTATTTCGACGTGGGATGGACCCATTTCCCCACCCCGGGCCAGAGTTGCCCCGATACCCGCTATCTGCTGGTAACACCGCCGGACGAGCATACTCCAATCGCCGTGGCCGCCACGCTGAAGCAAATCTGCGGCGGCATCGTCAGCGCTTCACCAATCAGCACCTCCAACGCACCGTAAAACAGAGATCGGCACTTCGGCCATTGCCAAGTCCCTGAATCGGGCTCAAATCCCCGCTCAAGACAGCAAAAAGCCCCTCGACTTGAGGGGCTTTTTTTCTGGAGCGGGAGACCGGGCTCGAACCGGCGACATTCTGCTTGGAAGGCAGACACTCTGCCAACTGAGTTACTCCCGCCAGTCGGCTTACTTACGATTGTAGGATCTGTCGTAACTGACGTCAATTGCCCGCATTGCCGGGGCGACCAAGCCTCAACGCCGTGTGACAGCTGCTCCATCCTCTAGATCCGTGCCCGCACCGGGCGC
>JAICHN010000003.1 GCA_025924845.1 Chloroflexota bacterium
ACGCTCTGCTATCGGTTCCGGTAGTCCATGACTACCCTGCGCAGCACGGCCGGCACATTTGATACGATGGCGTCGATATTGAGGTCCAGGAGGAACTGCATCTCGGGCTCGCTGTCTACCGTCCAGGCCAGGATGCCCAGCCCGCGTTCGGCGGCCTCGTCCACGACGGCGGGCGCGATGACCGACGCTGCCAGGTGTACGCCCACCGCGCCAATCTCGGCCGCGACCCGAATCGCCTGGTCGGGCCGCTGCTCGGCCAGCAACGCAGCTCGGATCTGGGGATCGACCGCGCGAAGCCGTCCGATCGTGGCGAAGTCAAAGCTTGAGACTACGATCCGACCGCGGAGTCCACGGACTTGTATGGCCGCCGCCACCGCTTGCTCGATGCCCTGGTAGGGGATTTTATCGACCTTGATCTCGATGTTAAGATAGACGCGCTCGCCGTACCGATCCAGCATCTCGGCCAGGGTGGGGATGCGTTGTCCGGCCCAGCGTGGCCCACGCCAGGCGCCGGCATCAAGAGCCTTCAACTCGGCCAGGGTTTGCTCCGCTACCATGCCGCTTCCATTTGTGGTGCGACGCGACGAGAAATCGTGGAGGACGACCAATTCGCCGTCGCGGGTCCGGTGCACGTCGAACTCGATCAACTCGGCGCCCTGCTCGACGGCAAGGTCGAACGCGGCGAGGGTATTTTCGGGAGCGTCGGCCGAGGCGCCGCGATGGGCGCCGATCAGCGGTCTCTCGTTCGCAGGGAACAGCATTGGTCTATGACGCTCCTTCTCGCTCTTTTATAAGGGCGGCGCGGACCGCCTGTGTCAGGGCCTCCAGGAGGCGCTGCGGATCCCGGCCCGGTTGCAGGCGGACCAACAGTTCTACATCCGGATCGATCTTCACGCGAGCCCAATCGGTACGCTCCAACTGGCTGGCCGGCATCGCCTGCGCGGCATTCCGTTCGGCCCGTTTGGGCAGCACTACCACCGGACGCGGCCGCTTGGCCGGGTCGTCGCTCGGCTCGGCCAGTGTCGGATCAGGATGCAGTCGAAGGCCCGAGGCAAGGCGATCGAGATACATCTGCGCGTCGCCCTCCGTGGGCAACCGCACCAGGGGTACCCGTTCGAGCAGAAGTCGTTGGGAGGCCGAAGGCAGGCGCTCCAGAAAGCGCTGCATGTCTTTGGTTGGCACGTACTGCGCGGCAAGGCGAATGATCAGCCGTAAACGGAGGAGGTGGTCCTCGCCGTATTGGGGGATGTGCGCGGAGCCGCCGCGCCCGGGCGAGAGCAGGCCCATGGCGAAATACTGTCGCGCGGCCCGCTCGCTCAGATTGACGTGTTCCTCGGTCGCGGCGGCGTCAATGAGGCCGCGTAGGCTGTAGGCAACCTCGGCCATTGCTCGTCCTCGCAGTGCTTGGGGCATCCATGCCTGCCAGTATACAGGTAGCCCCGTCCTCGCGTGGGCCGGCCGGCCAGACGCCCAAACGGTAGGTAGCAGTGCCCAGATCGCTGCTCCCGGTGGGTGCGGTCAGCGCGTGATTCCCCCGCCGTGGGCCCTGGTGCCGGTGCCATGGCGACCCAGGGAAGCATCTCTCGGACCCGTAGTGTGCGTGTTCATCGATATCCACTGCCAATGTATTGTCCGTGAGCCGGACCGCCGAGGAACGCCGCGCGATCGGTATGTCTTGGTTGCCCGCGAGGTCGGTGCCCGATCGCCCCGGATTGCATCGAGAGACCACGAGTATGGTCCTACGGCCTGGTTACGGATCACTCGTGTCGATGCATCGGAGGGGTTGCGTGCCCAACGTCAGCCACGAGCCTCATGGCGCCGGTGAACGGCACGGCATAGGAGACCGAGCCGACCGTTACCCAGGTACCATTAAGCCGCGCCTGCACAGTAATCCCCCAGCGTCCTACCATAGGCACCTCCGCATTTACCACCTGCCACAGTCCCTCTCCTAGACGACGCGCGGCATAGCGAGTTGTACCCATATCCATGTCCAGCGACCTCGAGAGCAGCCGCACGGCGGCGCCCTGGACGTCGGAGACTATGAAGGTATTCTCGGCATCGGCTCGGCCGGGCGCCGCGGCGATCGTGGCCGCCGAGTTGAGTGGAGCAACGATCGTCGTGATGGAGGATGCGGAAGGCGCGTACAGGTGTGAGAGGACGCCGACGACCACGAGCACAATTGGCAGACCGGCCAGAATGGGCCGGAACCCCCGGGTATTCATAGTGCCTCCTTCGGTGAACAGGTTCATGGGCTCGGCGCGCCCGGCTGCGGCACTCCTGCCCGGCGACGCGTCCCTTCCCCAGTTCACCACGGTCCGGAACGCACTGCCAGAACCGGATGGCCGTTTCGGATGGGGCCGAAAGTCCTCTGTTGATCATGACCTCCCGGTGCGTGGACATCGCCGCCCGTGCATCCCCAGCGCTCTCATGATCACCTGCCGTTTGGCTCCAGAACGAACGCCCTTAGGCCCGGGCGCGTCGGGACCTTCGGCCCTGTTGTGCGTGGTTCGGCAGGACGTAGAGTGGACTCATCGGCGGTAGGAGCCACCGTGAAGGTCCATAAAGAGGAGGAATACACCCATGATCACACGCACAGGCCTCGGAGCCACACTCCTGGCCTCGGTCACGCTGGTCGGACTTACCGCCGGGATCGCCCTGACCCACCCGGCTGCCCTGGCCGGCAGTCTCGGCGCGCCGGCCTCCGCGGCACAGGCGCCGGAGCGAATTAATTTGGTGATCGTCCCCGACGCGCTGCTTGGGTCGAACAAGCGCACGCATGATGCCTATGTTCCTGCATACCTGAGGGCCACCGCGGGTCGGCAAGTACTCGTCACCGTCTACAATCTGGACACGGCTCCACATTCCTTCACGTCCCCGGCGCTTGGACTGAATGTAATCGTGCCGGCCGCCAAGGCCGAGGGACTGCAGGGGACGAGCACCTTCAGTTTTACCGCGAAGAAGCCGGGCACCTACCACTGGAAGTGCATCCTGCCTTGCGATAACGGCGGGGTAAATGCCTGGGCCATGACACATGACGGCTTCATGGCCGGCACCATTACTGTTACTGCCGCCTGAGCATTGTCTGCCCACCAGCACCCGGTCGAGGCAGGGGGGACCGTCGTACGACGGCCCCCCTGGACTTTGGCCCTTTTGGCGCGGGGAGGCGGGGTTTAGGCGGGGCGGTCGGCCATGAGGGCATCGAGGTGCCGGAATCAGGCTTCCTCGATTCGAGGGAAGGCCGCTACTACCGTGTCCCGACTTATCCGTGCGCGTACATCGCTAGGGATCCGCCCCGCCCCGTCCTCGCGTGGGCGGGCCGGCCAGACGCCAAAACGATAGGTAGCAGTGCCCAGACCGATGCCGATAATCAAGGCCATCAGGACGGCCCCGATACGGACTGCAATGGCACGCGCCCAGAGGGCGCGCGCCTCCCGCCAACTGGTGACGATGGCGTCCGGCAGATGCGCGAGCAGGTGTACACCCAGCAGCAGCGCGCTAATCACTGCCGCATCGGTGTGGAGGGTGCTCAGCGGGCCGCCCCGGCCGCGCTGAATAAAGAGCGCCACTCCGGTGACCAGTGCAACGACCACGGACAGGACCAGGAACGGTGCCGATAGGCGTGACACCGGATCTGGGGGTCCCGCGGCGCGATAAGGCGAACTACCCGTGTAGTAGCGCAGCATCCTGTAACCGGTGCTCACAAGCTTCAGAGCCACCATGGGGATCAGTATGAAGCCGATGACGTAATGGATATGCCAAAGGGCATCCATCAGCAGGCCGGTGAGAAACACCAGGCCAAGGAGTATCGTAAGCACGCTCCCGGTGAGTGCGGTGAGTGCGTGATTCCCCTCGGTCGGTCCAGGCGCCGGTACTACGGCAACCCAGGGCAGCAGCGCTCGGATCGTGGGATGCATGTTCATCGACATTCACCGTCCTATTTTTTTCGGTAAGCGGGACTAGGCATGGAGAAAGCACGATCATGGTTGCCCATGGTTCGGCTGAGCGCAGTGTGGACTCATCGTCAGACGGACGGGAAGCCTATGGTGGAAAGAACGGTCTCATCTCCCATGATCGTCATTGCCTCATAGCCCGCGAGCCGAGCGGTCCAGGCGGGACCCGCCTTGCCCATGGCATAGGCAGCGGTGGCATATGCATCGGCCGTTCCCAGATCCGGACCGACGATGGTCACCGATAGGACGTCATTGGGAGGACCGCCAGTGTGTGGGTCAATGATATGTGGACCGCGCTCATAGGCACCGGAGGTGGCGACCGCCCGGTCGTTGACCGCGACTACCGCCGCGAGTTGATCGCGCAGCAGCGGGTGCTGGATGCCGAAGCGCCAGGCGGGCTCGGGAAATGGGCAGCCCCGCGCCAGGATGTCGCCGCCCGCATTAATGGCGTAGTTGCGGGCGCCCGCCGCATTCAGGATTTTGCCGGCGCGCTCCACCGACCAGCCTTTGACCAGTCCCGAAGGATCGATCGTCCTTGCCGAGGAGATATCGGCTGATGCTTCGCCGTTGGGCAGGATTGCAGCCCGGATATCGAAGTAGCCGCCGGTCTCTTCACGCAGTTCCTCGCACCGTGCCAGAACTTCGCGCAGATCGGGATGAGCCGCAGCGAGGGCCAGTGTACCGCGATTGAGCCTGCTGATCTCGCTGTCGGCCTTGTACGTGCTGAACGTTGCATCGACGAAGCGTAGCCAGTCGAAGGCGCGGTCCAGCGCCGCCGGATCGACGTCCGGGTCGCGCACGTCGATCAGGATCGGCATTCCCATGATCTGCTCGACCCGGTAGCACTCCGGGCGGGGGCGTGGTACGGCCGGATCCATCGCCCTACGTCAGGTGCGCGGTTTTGAGGGCCGCGAGGAGTGATTCGTAGAATGCGTCACTGGTCATGGTCGCGCCTGAAATACCGTAGATGTTCTTAATCTTGGCGGCAGTCTTTGCTTGCAGCACCTCCTGGCGCAGCATCGGGATCGCCTGCCCGTTGATGAAGGCGGAGCGAGCCCGTTCCGTGGGCGCCGTGGCCGAGATGTCTGTGACGGTTTTGCCCTTCACCACGATGGTCACCTGCACCGGTCCCCACTGCATGTCCGCACTCGGCCCCACGTAGCGGTGGGCGGTAACGGGCTTGGGTTTTGCTGTTGAAACTGGAACCTTTGTAGCGCCCGCAACGGCCTTAGTCGAGGGTATTGGGGTGGCGGTGCTCTTGGCTGAGGAGGTCGTAACAGTGGTGCTGGTAGCGGATGCACGGTTGGCGATGGTGACGCCCACGGGGATCGCCACCACGGCGCCGGCAAGCAGGGTGGCCGGAATTGCCTTACGCATAATCTTTTGCTCCTGTTTCGTTCCCTATCGTTGGTCAGCCTTTAGAGCGCGAAGCGCTCGCTGTGGATATGTTTACCCGGCACCCGAGCATGCCGCAAGTCTCGTTCCAGGACGCGCATCATGGCGGGCGGCCCACAGAGATAGACGTCGCGATCGACGATGTCGGGTACCAGTCGATGTAGTTGAGCCGGTGACAATAGATCTTTTCCTTCGGGTCGGAGGTGATCGCCAATCACATAGAACAAGCTGATCCCGCGCTCACTCGCTAGGCGATCAAGCTCGGCCCGAAAGACAAGATCTTCCTCGCGGATCGCCCGATAAATCAGCACGATATCTCCCGACATGTCTTCAAGCATGGCGCGAATCGGCGTGATGCCGATGCCGCCCGCGATGAAGAGCACGCGCTCCCGCCGCCGCGCCGCGGCGGTGAAAATGCCGAAAGGACCCTCCGCTACCACGCGGGTGCCGGGTGGGATCTCGCCAAGGCGCCGGGTGAAGTCACCCGATGCCTTGACCGTGATACGCAGTGACTTCCCGTCCGGTGCCTCGGACAGGGAGAATGGGTGCGCCTCCCACCACCGGCCTCGGCCGAGGAAGCGCCAGAGGAAGAACTGACCGGCGCGCGCCTGGAGCCGCTCAAGGCGCCGTCCGCTTATCCGTATCGAGACAACCCCGGGACCTTCGTTGGTCACGGCTGCCACGCGCATCTGGTAGCGGAATGCCTGGAAGAGCGGAACCACGAGCCGAAACCACAGCAGCAGCAGCGCCGTGCCTATGTAGAGCGCCGTCCAGTAATTCGCGGCGGCCGCGTTGGCGGTAAGCTCATTGCCGGTGGGGATCTGGTGAAACCAGGCCAGGGCGATGCCCACGTACACGGTCAAGTGGAGGACATACCACGCCTCGTAGCGGAGCCGCCGGCGGACGATCACCAGCGACGCTATCACGACCACGATCAGTATCACCGTGCCGACCGTGGCCGCGATCATCCCCGGATAATCGGAAAGTAGCCGCGATATCTCGGTTGGGATGCCGACCTGATCCATCGCGGCATAGCCTATGGTGATGAAGACGACATGCGCCAGCACCAGATACAGGCAGATCTTGCCGTTGAGTCGGTGCCAGGCGGTGAGGTGGTCGAAGCCCAGCAGTTGCTCCAGCCAGGGCAGACGGGCGAGCAGCAGCACCTGGATGAGGGCCAGGTAGGCGCTGAGCAGTCCGGTGAGCCGCCCAATACTGGTCCAGAGATCGCCCCAGCCATGCACGCCGGAGATATTCTTTCCGTACACCCAGAGCCAGATGATCACCAGCGCGTTGACTACGACGATCGCCGCGAAGGTCCATGCCGACGCGGTACGAAAGTTCAGGCGGCGGGGTCGCGGCGCAAGCGCGAATGCGTCTTGCCAGTCATGCGCGGGTACGGCGTCCATTGTACCCTACCTCACGCCGCACTGGTCTGGATGTACAAAGAGCAGTATGGCGATGCTGCTCACGCCGCATGTCGGATTTCGATTCATGGTACCCCTGTGTTCCCCTTGAGATACTAGTTGCAGCTACGGCCGCGAGAATCCTGCGAACGCTTGCATCCTTGGTCCCGGACGCGAGGCGCCATTCCGGAGACCAGCTAGGCACCGGTCTCACCATGTACGATATCGTCCACTGATGACGAAACCATGATCAAATGAGCCGGTTGACGACATCCATGTAGTGCCGCGCGATTGCGCGTCCTCGAAGCGTCCGGCCCTGGGGTAATTGGGCACTTGATCACGGATCTATCATCTGACCTTCCTACGCTTGGGTCGGCGCTTCTTTTGAGCGCATGCTATATGCTGGAACAGCACCCACCACCGAGAGGTGTGGCACATGTGGTCTCTTTCTCTGCCGGCACGTGAGTACTTAACCATATGCGTTTGCTGATCATTGAGGATGACAGAGCGCTTGCCGACTTGCTGCGCCGCAAGCTGCTGCAGGAACGTCACGTCGTGGATCTGGCGTACGACGGTCCGACCGGACTGGAACAAGCGGAAAGCGGAGTGTATGATGCGGTGATCCTTGACCTAATGTTGCCAGGTCTCGATGGGATTGCCGTCGCGCGATGCCTGCGGGAGAACGGTATTGCTACCCCGATCATCATGCTGACCGCGCGAGATACGCTGCAGGACCGCCTCCAGGGCTTTCGGGCAGGCGCCGATGATTACCTGGTCAAACCCTTCGCCATTGAGGAATTGCTGGCGCGATTGCGCGCCGCGACCCGACGGAATGTCTGGTCGGCCGAGGATGTGCGGTTAGTAGTCGGCGATTTAGTGCTGGATACCAGCAATCAGACTGTGACTCGTGCCGGCCGGCCGATCACCCTTGCGCCAAAGGAGTATATGCTACTGGAGTACCTGATGCGCCATCCGGGTGAGGTACTGACCCGGACCCTGATCATGGAGCACGTCTGGGAGTATGGCTTCGATTCCAATGCCAATGTGGTTGATGCGATCATCCGGCGCTTACGCAAGGCCGTGGACGATGGGTTCCAGTCTCCATTAATCCAGACGGTGCGCGGCATCGGTTACAAGATCAAGGCGGAGGACGGATGAGCCGGTACCGCCGGCGTATCGCAACCGGCGACGCGTCGACGACGCGGCGCATTGGACTGAGGCTGGCGGCGCTCGTGGCCGGCCTCCTGTGCGTGCTCCTCGTATTCGTGGCGGGCGTCCTGTATCTGCGAACGCGGGACGCGCTCCTTCAGGTGCTGCGTGACGGGCTCCGCACGCATGCCGCTGAGGAGGTCTATCATCTGACCGACACCGAGGATCGGCACGGCGCGATGCGCCCCATTCACGAATCAGTAGATGAGGCACAGGCGCGCGGGGATATCTTTATCATCTTCACGGACACTCACATGAAGCTGGTTGGGGGTAGCGGCGGTCCCTTCGGTGCCCATCTCCCCGATCCCGCCGCGGCAGCGACGGCCATGCTTGATCGAGCGCCACGGTTTTCGACAAGGGGCGCCGGCGACGATCAGCGCTACCTCTTCTACAGCCTACCCGCCCTGAGCCATGGCCGATTGGTGGGGCTGGTACAGACCGGAGTGTCCGAGCGGTCGTATGATCAAACCCTGGATGCCTTGCTTCAATCGCTTGTACTGGTCAGTGGGCTCGCTCTGGCGGCAGCGGGCGGTATCACCTGGTTAGTAGTGCATCATGCCATGCGGCCGATCCGCGACGCGCTTCGCCGGCAGCGCGACTTCGTGGCCGACGCAGCGCATGAACTGCGGGCGCCGCTGGCGGTCTTGCGCGTCGCGGCGGAGGTGGGCGTGGTGCCCGGTAGCCAGGAGGATCATCAGGAGGCGATGGAGCAGGTGCTGCTCCAGGGTAATCACCTCGCCCGCCTGGTCGCTGATCTGGCACTGCTGGCGCGAGTCGACAGTGGGGCAGGCAGCGTTGAGCAGCGGCCTGTGGATCTGGCGCATCAGGTCCTGGAGGTAGCCAGCGGGATGGAACTACTGGCCGAGGATCGCGGCATAAAGCTCACCTGCACGATCGCGGAGGGCATGTGTGTGCGTGGCGACGCGCAGCGCCTCCACCAACTGATCATGATTCTGCTCGACAATGCGCTCAAGCACACCCCTGCCGGCGGCTGGATAGCCGTTGAGTTGGCACGCCAGGGACATCACGTGCGGCTCCAGGTGCGTGACTCCGGTCCAGGGATTGACCCGCACGATCTACCTCATCTGTTCGAGCGCTTCTATCGAGCGGATCGTGCCCGTAGCGGCGAAGGCACCGGGCTTGGCCTGGCTATCGCCGACTGGATCGTGGCAGCGCACGGCGGACAGCTCCATGCCGCGAATAGCCCCGGCGGGGGCGCCGTCTTCACGGTACTGCTTCCGCTCACGGCACAACAAGAGATCACGGAGCCATAGGTCAGATGGCGCGGTATTCGGGACCACTGACCTCTAACGGATAGCGGCATAGCCGGTAGCGATAAAGACCACGTGTGCCGGCACCGGATACAGGCAGAGCGTGCCGTTGAGCCGGTGTCACGCGGTGAGGTGATCGAAGCCCAGCAGTTGCTCCATCCGAGGCAGCCGGGCCGGCACCAGTACCTGAATGAGCGCCAGGTAGGCGCTGAGCAGCCCGGTGAGTCGCCTTCGCGGGGGTCGAGGGCACGATGTCGCGCTGAGCACCTTGCAGGCGTCCAGTAACGGCTTGGTTGGACCCTGCCGATATGGTGTGTGGTGTACGCTCGGTTCACGAGAGTTGTTCAGTCTTAGAGTGTTGTGCGGACGCCGGCCCATTAGGACATCGGCCGGGCCGCGCCACCCGGCCGTACGAGTAGCGTAGAGAGTTGGTCCATGGTGCATGAATCGGAGCCTCGAACGGCAAGCGTCCGCATTCCCACGCGCATCGACTTTGCCGGAGGTTGGTCGGATGTGCCCGCCTTCGCGGCGCGCGAGGGCGGCGCCGTGCTCAACGCCGCGATCGAGCCTGTCGTTACGGGTAGCGCGCGCTGGGACGATACAGGACTTCACCTGGAGTATTCGTTGGACGCGCCGGGCGGTTCACACCTGGGCACCTCGGCCTCCGTGGACGTGGCGTGGCTGGCCCTCACCAGCGGTTTGATTGGCAACAAGCCGACGCCGCTGGAGTTGGCGGAAACCGCGTATAAGCTGGAGGCGCTGCTGGGTGTTGAGGGTGGGAAGCAGGATCAATACGCTGCCGCCTTCGGCGGCTTCAATTTGCTCCGTTTCGGCGCCGAGGACCAGCCCGCGCGGATCGAGCGTCTTGACGTATCAGCGAACGTGATGCGGGCGCTCGGTGAGAGTCTCGTCCTCTGCTTCGCGGGCGCGCCGGAGGGAGGGGCCGACGCCACTCACCGAGAAGTCTGGAAACGCTACGCGCAGGGGGACGAGGGTATTACGCGGGCGCTGCGGTTCATGCGTGACAGCGTCGAACCGGCGCGCGATGCGCTGCTCGCGGGCGATTTGCCCGCGCTTGCCCGGGTGCTGACGGTGAACCGCGCGGCCACGCGCGGCCTGCACTCAGGCGTTGAGACCGGTACTATGACGGAGTTGTTCGAGGCGGCCCGTGAAGCGGGCGCCCTGGGTGCGAAGGGTTGCGGAGCGGGCGGCGGCGGCTGCCTGCTTTTTCTCTGTGCCGACGGTAGGCGCGGAAACGTGGAAGAAGCATTGCGCGCGCACGATGGCCGCGTGATCCCGTTCAGCTTTGCCGCGCGCTCGATTTGGGGCTAGCCGGCAAAAGCCGCCGAGCGACGGGCGGGGTGCGAGCCGGCGCCTGATGTCGAGTGCCTAATAGAGCGACGTTGATGCCCTGGTCGCCCGTCATCCTGAACCACCGACATCGCGGCTATACCATTCGTTGAGCAGCCGCTGCGCCTCTTCCAGTGCGACGTCCGCAATCCAGTCTTCCGACCAGTGCCGATCGTCGCGGAGGTGACGGGAGAGGTACTCGGGCAGGGGCTGACTCGGCTCCGGGGACCGTGGGATGTCGTACTCGACAGGTCGGCCCTCTAACCCGCTCCAGAACTCCGCCTCGCCACGGAGCCGAAGTTGCCGCTTCCAAACGCGCGGCCAGAGCGAGGCAGGTACCGACTCGCTCTCTGCAACGCCGAAGGAGATCTTCGTGCCTGCCGTACTCCCATCGGCAAGCACCTTGTCATAGAAGTGATGATCTGTCTTAGATGGACGGAATCCCTGGCGCTCACAAAAATGTCGCACCTGGCTCCAGGTGGGGCGCCATCCGGGCACCCTATACAGCGGCGGAGTCGAAGAGGAGTCGCGCCAACTCTTCGTCGTCTCGCGCCAGGGCCAGGCGTAGAACCCGCGGCACCAGCCGGGCCCGATCCGGCCAAGCAAGGTATACCGGCAATTCGCCGAGGAAGTTGGCGACGTAGGCGCGAACCTCGGCAATCAAGTTGCGGCGTGCCTCCGCTGCGTTCTCGCCGTGCGCGCCGACCTCGAGGTCGTTCAGCCACAGGCCGACTCCATCTTCATCGGTCAGATAATCCACCACGAGCGGCGCGGAATCGACCGCTGCATGGAGTACGTCCCGCGCCATGAGGTACATCACCTCATCCGTACCACGATCACGGCGTACGGCCTTAAGACGATCGCGGTGAACCACCTCATCCATTACCGAGGATAGGCGTGCCTTCGCTTGGGAGAATTGAAGTTCCTCGACCATTCTCGACATTCGCCTTCCTAGTCGTTAACCTATTTGACCAATTAGACCAGATAATACCTGTCACAGTCAAGCAGACGATTATCGTGCCCGTTGCGCTCCCATCGGCAAGCACCCTGTCATCGATTTGTCACACTGTGCTCACTCAACGATCATCTGATCTTTATAGGATGGGGACGCATCTCAGCTTCAGGAGAGTTTTGCCGCTGCTTTCCATGGCGTGCGCCTACCGGCGGCGATTTACCTGGTGCTTCAGGCGACTATCACAGGAGGCCCAGTATGATCGGAAAGAAGGCACGTCTCGCCGCGATCCTTGTCCTCATCCCCAGCGCGGGCGTGCTCACCGCTTTTAAGCTTCCCACAATCAAAACCCTGCCTACGTTGCCGGGAACGGTGGCACTGGTCTCTCAAGGCGAGATCACCACCACCAGCACCCCATCCGGACTCACCCAGGACGTCGCCCAGTTCTCCTTAAATTTCGATGGTTCGGGAACGGTCGCCTCGATCAACGTCGCGGCAGGTCAGCATGTAAAGGCCAATCAGGTGCTGGCCACGATCAGCTCGCCTACCTTACAGACCCAGCTAGTCTCGGATCAGAACGCACTGACCAGCGCGCAACTCAGTCTAGCCAAAGCGGACGCGCCGCCCACGGCGGCGTCGCTCGCCCAGGCGCGGGCATCGCTGGCCGAGGCGCAATCGAAGCTGGCGGCCATGGAAGCGGGCGGCACCGCCGAGTCGGTCGCTCAGGCCCGGGCTAGCCTGGACTCCGCTCAGTCCAAACTGGCGGCAGTGGAGTCAGGTACCCCTTCCTCGATAGCAAGTGCTCAGGCCAACCTGGATGCCGCCCAGCAAAAGTTGGCCGCCATGGAGGCGGGTGGGACGCCGAGCAGCATCGCACAGGCAGAGGCCACGCTGACCCAGGCCCAGACTACCCTGGCAACCATGGAGGCAGGCGGTACCGCCTCCGCCGTGGCGCAGGCGCAGGCTAGTCTCGACCAGGCGAAGCTGAAGTTGGCTTCGATGAAGGCAGGCGGCACTCAGGCTTCAATTATTCAGGCCGCTACCTCCCTGGCCGAAGCGAAGTCCAAACTGGCCGCGATGAAGGCGGGCGGCACGCAGGCTGCCATCGTGCAGGCCCAGGCCGCCCTGGTCACGGCAAAGTCAAAGTTGGCCGCGATGAGAGCGGGCGGTACGGCGGAATCGGTCGCCCAGGCGCAGGCATCGCTGGACGAGGCAAAGTCGAAACTGGCCGCGATGAAGGCGGGCGGCACGGCGGCATCAGTGGCTCAGGCGCAAGCGTCTCTCGATGAGGCAAAGTCGAAGTTGGCCTCCATGAAGGCGGGCGGCACTGCCTTTTCCATCGCCCAGGCGCAGGCGTCACTGGACGAGGCAAAGTCGAAGTTGGCCTCGATGAAAGCGGGCGGCACCGCCTTTTCCATTGCCCAGGCACAGGCGTCTCTCGATGAGGCAGAGTCCAAGCTGGCTTCGATGAAAGCAGGTGGCACCGCGACCAGTATTACCGAAGCGCGGCAATCGCTCAATGAAGCGGTGCTCAAGCTGAACGATATGAAGGCCGGCGGCACCCCCGCCTCCATCGCCCAGGCCAAATCTACCCTGGCCGTGGCCCAATCGAAGCTGGATGTGATGAAGGCCGGCCCGGATCCCGACACCATGGCGCAGGCCAAAGCGAGCCTGGATGAAGCCAAGCAGAAGCTTATTGCCCTGCAAGCTCCCCCCGACGCCAACACGGTGGCCGAAGCACAGGCGAGCCTGGATGAAGCCAAACAGAAGCTGATCGCGCTGCAGGCCGCGCCGGATGCAAACACCGTTGCTCAGGCCAAGGCCGGCCTGGATTCGGCCCAGCAAAAGCTCACTGCTCTCCAGCAACCCGCCAGCCTCACCACTCTGACGGAGGCGAAGGCCAGCCTGGATTCGGCCCAGTTAAAGCTGGCCGCCATGGAGACCGGCGGCGCCCCGACGTCGATTGCCCAGGCCGAAGCCAATCTCACGCAGGAACAGATCAACTACACCAACCTGGTTACCCCCACTACGACCGTGGTCAACGACGCGCAGAACAAGGTGACCGAAGCACAGGACCAGTTGGCCACCGACGAGGCGGCCCTGACCACGGCGCAGTTGAGTATGCAGTCTACGCTGGGTATTACTTCCACGACCACCTTCCTGGCCACCGAGGCGGCGAATGCCCAAAAGCTGCAGCAGGCCGAATCGGCCCTGGCCACCGACCAGGCGAACCTGGGCTCGGCCCAGGCCGCGCTGGCCGAAGTGCTCTCACCCGATAGCCAAGCCGTGTTGCTCGCCCAACAGCAATTGGTGGCGGCGCGGTATGCCCTGGACTCGGCGGAACAACCGAACACGCCGCAAGATCTGGCCGAGGCGCAAGATGCGGTGACCTCGGCCGAGGCGGCGCTGACGGCGGACCAAGCACCGGCGACACCACAGGATATTGCCCAGGCGGAAGACTCCGTGACCTCCGCCCAGGCCTCCCTGAATGCCGCCATTGCTCCCCCCAAGAGCACCGATCTGGCGACCGCACAGGACTCGGTGACCGCCGCCGAGGCGTCGTTCGCCGCGGCCACCGCGGCACCCAAGGCGACGGACCTGGCAAGCGCTCAGGACGCCATTACATCCGCCCAGGCCTCGGTCGATACGGCCGCGCATCCATATTCAGCCGCTGATATCGCTCAGCAGCAGGAGGCGGTCAACAGCGCCGAGGCAGCCCTGGCCACGGCGAAACAGCCGAACACTCCGGTCCAGATCGCCGAGCAGGAAGCGGCGGTGACGAGCGCCAAGGCAGCCCTGGCATCCGCCAAGCAGCCGAACTCTCCACTGGACATCGCCCAGCAACAAGCGGCGGTGAAGAGCGCCCAGGCGGCCCTGGCCAACGCCAAGCAACCAAACAGCGCGGCGGATATCGCCCAACAGGAAGCGGCGGTGGTGAGCGCCCAGGCGGCCCTGGCCAACGCCAAGCAGCCGAACAGCGCGGCGGATATCGCCCAACAGGAAGCGGCGGTGGTGAGCGCCCAGGCGGCTCTGGCCAACGCCAAGCAACCGAACAGCGCGGCGGACATTGCCCAGCAGGAACTGGCAGTACAAAGCGCCGAGGAAACCCTGGCCGCCGCCCGGCAGCCGAACAGTACGGCGGATATCGCTCAACAGGAAGCAGCAGTGCAAAGCGCTCAGGCTTCGTTGGCCGCCGCCAAACAGCCCAATACCGCGGCGGACATCGCCCAGCAAGAGCTGGCCGTGAAGAGCGCCCAGGCGGCTTTGACCGCCGCCAAGCAACCGAACAGCAATAACGATATCGCCCAACAAGCATCGGCCGTGAAGAGCGCCAAGGCCGCCCTGGCCGCCGCAAAACAACCGAATACCAAGGCGGACATCGCCCAGCAGCAGCGGGAAGTGGCCAGCGCGCAGGCGGCCTTGGCCGCTGCCCGCCAGCCCAATACGCCACAGGACATTCAGGAAGCGCGTGATTCGGTGACCGCCGATGAACTGGCCTTGCAGGAGGCCATTCACCCGGGCTCGGCCCAGGACATTCAGCAGGCCAAGGATGCGGTAATCAGCGCCCAACAGGCTCTGGCCGCCGCCAAGCAGCCCAATACGTCGTCCGATATTGCCCAGCAAAAGGCCGCCGTGACCGCCGCGCAGGCAGCCCTCAACGCGGCCGAGCACCCCAACGCGCCGCAAGACGTCGCCATCGCCAAGGCAAGCGTCGCACAGGCTCGCCAGGCACTGGCCGCCGATCGAGCCCTTGTGGCAAGTGAAACGGAGATTCGCGCCCCCGTCGATGGAGTGGTGCAGGTCATAAACATCGCCCCTGGCCAGCTCACGTCGGGCCTGGCCACCGGCACCGCCGCCATGGAGATGGAGTCTGATGCCGGTCTTGAAGTGGTGGCGGACGTCTCCGAGGCCGACATCGGGAGCATCCGCGTCGGCGACCCCGTGGCCATGACCTTCAATGCCTACCCCAAGCAGACCTTCGTGGGTCTGGTGACCAGCCTCCCTCTCGAGGCCGTCACGACCAGCAGTGTGACCACCTATCCAGTCACCATCTCATTCCGCGGCAACACTCAGGGCCTTACAGCCGGGATGACCGCTACCCTGACCATTGTGACCGCGGACGCCCAGAACGTGATCCGTGTCCCCAACCAGGCCCTCACCACGACCCCGGTCGGCAGCTTTGTGGAGACGCTTGACTCCCATAATAAGCTCCAGCGCGTCGCCGTGCAGACGGGAATCAGCGACACCAACAACACGCAGATTCTGAGCGGGCTTGCCGTCGGCGATCGGATCATCTTGCCCAAGACCACCGGTGCGGTCGGCGCGTCCGCCGCGGGCGGACGCGGCGGGTTTGGCGCCGGCGGGTTTGGCGGCGGCGGATTTGGGGGCGGCGGCGGTGTCACCTTTAGGCGAGGCGGCTGACCATGAGCGAGCAACGCCCAGCCCTGATTGAAATGCGCACGATCTTCAAGACCTATCAAATGGGAGACCAGGAGGTTCACGCCTTGCGGGGCGTGGATCTGCAAATCCGCGAAGGGGAGTTCGTCGCCATCATGGGCGCCTCCGGGAGTGGTAAATCTACGATGATGAACATTGTGGGCTGCCTCGACCGTCCAACCTCGGGGCAGTACCTGCTCAATGGGCGAGACGTCGCCACCTTGCGCGACGATGAGCAGGCAGTGATGCGTAACCGTACTATTGGGTTCGTCTTTCAGGCGTTCAACCTGCTTCGCCGCACCACGGCGCGGACCAATGTGGAACTGCCCATGATCTATGCCGGGGTGAGCAGGAGAGAGCGGGCTGAGCGGGCCCGGGCCGCATTGGAGATGGTAGGACTGGGTGACCGGCTCGACCATCATCCCAGCCAACTCTCGGGCGGTCAGCAGCAGCGCGTCGCGGTGGCGCGGGCCCTGGTCACCAATCCCTCACTCGTCCTGGCCGATGAGCCGACCGGGAACCTGGACTCGCAGGTGAGCGCCGAGGTGATGGCCCTCTTCCAGCGGGTGAATGAGCGGGGCATGACCGTGGTGCTGGTCACGCACGAGTCGGACATCGCGGCCTATGCCCACCGCGTGGTCCGGATGCGCGATGGACAGATATTGAGCGACAGCCTCATTACAACGCAAGGGGTGGAACAGCGGCAGCCCGCGGAGGTTCCGGCATGAACGACACCGTGTTGGAGGCGCCCGAGATCGAGCGGACGCCCAACGCCTCAATAACTCCCGGCACGTTCCGGTTCCTCGCCATATTCAGCATTGCCGCGAGCGGGATATTTACCAACAAGGCCCGCGCCGCGCTGACGCTGCTCGGAATGGTGATTGGAGTGGCCTCGGTGATCGTCGCCGTAGCCATCGGCAACGGTTCCTCGGCTCAAGTGGCGGCCCAAATCAGCTCCCTCGGCACGAACCTGATTCAAGTGCAGGCAGGCGCCACCTCATTTGGCGGGGTGCGCGGCGGTGTTGGATCCGCCGGTACTCTCACCGTGGCGGATGCACAGGCCCTGGCCGACGAAGCCTATCCGGGGGGCGAATTACCCGATGTTGCGCTGATCGCGCCGGAGGATACCACCACCGTGCAGGTGGTCGCCGGGAGTCAGAATACCTCGACCAGCGCGGACGGCGTAACGCCCGAATATCTCCAGGTGCGCAGCGCGGCGGTGGCCGAGGGGCGCTTCATCACCACGCAAGACGTGGTGCGCGAGTCTCAGATAGCCGTACTTGGGGCGACCGTACTTACCGATCTCTTTCCCACTCAGTCGGATGTGGTCGGCTCCAACGTGCTCCTGAATGGTGTCCCCTATCAAGTGGTCGGCATCATGGCAGCCAAGGGTGGACAAGGAGACAACCAGATTTTCATCCCTCTGACCACCGTGCAGAACGAACTATCGCACCGGGCGGGGGCGGCCAGCGCGGTCTCGACCATTGATGCCGAGGCGACCTCGCAATCGACCACCGCCGACGCCCAGGGCGAAATTGAAAGCCTCCTGCGCAGTCGCCATAAGTTGACCTCCAACACGGCGGACGATTTTTCGTTCCTCAACCAGACTTCAATTCAGCAGACGGCCTCCAGTGTGGCAGGCACCCTCACCACGCTGCTTACCGCTATCTCAGCCGTCTCACTCCTGGTAGGCGGGATCGGCATCATGAACATTATGTTGGTGACGGTAACCGAGCGGACTCGCGAGATCGGATTGCGTAAGGCGGTAGGGGCGCGCAAGCTGGACATTCTTGCTCAGTTCCTTACCGAGTCGATCCTGATCAGCGGCGCCGGAGGCGGGATCGGAGTAGGACTGAGCTTCTTGGTGGCCTGGGTGATGGTCAATGTGAACGGGAAAGCGACCGGCTTCGCCGCATCCCCGCCGCTCATTTCGAGCAGCACCGTCATTCTGGCCTTCGGTGTTTCCCTGGGCATTGGGCTCTTTTTCGGCAGCTATCCTGCCGGTCGAGCGGCGGCGCTCGACCCCATCCAGGCGTTGCGGTACGAGTAAACAGGCAGGAGAAAGCAGATGGTAAAAATTGCCGGGATTGTAGTGGCTTTTGTGGTCGCGATCGGTGTCGCCTTCTACGGGGGCACGGTCTATCAGAACAATAGCGATCAAGCACTGTTCGCCACCTATCAGCCGCCCAAGCTTACAGGCAGGAGCGGCGGCGCGACGACCAGCTTCTTCGGGGGCGCCGCGTCCGGCGGATCGCAGGTCGCGGCAGCTCTGGCCGTGGCCACGCCGCCCATCAGTGGCGGCACTCTGGGCAGCACTGGAGCGCTTACCCCAACCGTCACCCAGCCCGCAACCGGGCCCGGCGTGGCCGACCCCGCCGCTACACCCGCCGCCGGCTCGGCCGGACCATCCGGCTCAGGTTCCCCTCCTTCGTCCAGCGAATCGGGCAGCGGAACCGCGACGGCGGGCGCCACGGCTACCGATGTAGCGGGCACGTTGCAGAGCATTGATGGACAGAGTGTGAAACTGAAGACGACCACGGGCGCCGCTCAGACCGTGGTGGTGGGGCCGGCAACCACCTATTATGTGGCGACGGCCGCCCAACCCGCCGCACTGAAAGTGGGCCGGAAGGTTACGGTCAGTCTCCAGCGCGATGCCTCGGGGAGTTTTGGCGCGGGCAGCATCACTATTGCGCCCTCGGGTACGCTGTTTGCTTACCTCCGATCGGCGACCGCCCGCACCGCGGGCAGGCCCGGCGGCGACGCGAGTAGTGGCGCCGGGAGCAGCGGGGCGCCGGGCGGCGGTGGGGGTGGCGGCTTCGGTGGTCGCGGCGCCGGCGGCTTCGGCGGATTCGCGGTGGCCGGAGCGATTACAGCCGTGAGCGGCAGCTCGGTCACGGTGCAGACCACGGCCGGCCGCGCGCAAACCGTGCCGATCACCTCGTCCACCCTCATCTATCAGTTGCAGGCGGTTGCCGCCGCTAAGCTGGCATCAGGCGCTACGGTGAGCGTCCACGCGACTCCCGCGAGTGGGAAACTAGTGGCCCAGAATGTCGTGGCCAGTAACGTCCAGGGTATGGTCGCCTCGCTCACTACGGAGCGTGTACGGCGGGGCTTTGCCGGTGGCAGCGGCGGTGGCGGCTTTGGCGGTGGCGGCTTTAGCGGCGGCAACGGCGCAAACGGCGGATCCCAGGGAGGCTGATCTGATGCTTGCGTAGGGCCGGGCCGGGCCAGTACTCTGGAAGCCTAAGTACTACTAGGCACGGGTGAGCATTCCCGCTCCGGAGAGGGTGCGTACTGGCCATGGCGTTGGTGATCCGACGAATGACCGCGGCTGACCTGGAGCCGCTGGTAGGCGTGGTGAACGGCGCCTACCGGCGATCCACCACATCGGTCGAGGATCTCCAGCGCTACCTGTACCTGAATCCCACGGGCTGGCTGGTAGCCGAATGGCATGGATCACTGGCCGGCATGGTAGGGGACGTGAACTACGGGAGCCGCGCCTGGGTGGGCCTGATGGCGGTCGATCCGCCGTTGCAGGGCCGGGGAATCGCTCGCGCCCTCATGGAGAGCCTGCTCGATGAACTCGACCAGGCCGGCTGCCCAACCGAGGTTCTTGATGCCTCCACGGCGGGAGCGCCGCTCTACGAAAAGCTCGGTTTCGTGGATGTGGATCTGGTGGATGCCTATCGGTTGGACGTTCGCCGGCCATCCCCTCCTTCCCTGCCCACCGCGATCGGCCCCCTGCGCGATACCGATCTCGCCGCGGTGGCGGCGCTCGATATGGCCGCCTTCGGTCACGATCGACACGCCGTGATCCGCTCGTTTCTGGCTGATGACCGTGAGCGCGCCTTCGTGCATCGCGATCGGGAAGGGGCTATCGACGGCTATCTGATCGCGCAGCCGCTCCGCATTGGGCCCTGGACGGCATCCTCATCGGATGCCGCCGCCGCCCTCCTGGCCGCCGCTCTTACCCTCCCCTACGAGGGAGAACCCTCGGTCCTGATCCCCTATGCCAATACGGCGGGTATCGCGCTGTTGGAGGCACGGGGATTCACGCGCCAACGACGTCTTCGCCATATGCGGCGGGGGACGCCGCCAATCGGCGACCATCGGGAGCTGCGTTATGGCCAGGCCAGTTTTACCCTGGGCTGATCAGCCCGGCCGGGCAGGTGCCGTGCCCGTAGTGGCGTCCGATCCGGCGAGGGCCGATTCGGCCAATCGGCCGGAACCCGGCTTGTCTCGGGCCGGCACCGCTCTCCTCGCCAATCCCGCTCTGCTGACCCTCATGCTCGGGCACTGCATCCTCGACATGTATGTCGGTCTGTTACCTATTCTCTATCCGGTACTCACGCACCGATTTCATCTGGATCTGGGCACGGTGGGATTGATCAGCCTGGCCTATAGCGGGATGGCATCGATCTCACAGCCGTTCTTCGGCTTGCTTGCCGATCGCTACGGCACCCGCCTGATCGGCCTGGCCCTGATCTGGACCGCCGGCATGTTCTCCATCGTCGGGCTCGCCCCGACCTTCCCGATCATGGTGGCCCTGGCCGCCGTGGCGGGGCTGGGTTCGGGAATGTATCACCCAATGGGCGCGATCAGCGCGCGAGCAGTGATCGATGATCGGCGGCGGAACTCGGCCATGGCGGTCTATGTTACGGCGGGGACGATCGGCGTAGCGGTCGGCCCGCTCCTGGGAGCGATCATTTTCTCGGCCTTCGGTGCGCCCGGAACCGTGGTCATGATCTTTCCCGGCATCGGTACGGCACTCTGGCTGCTCCGGGAAGTGAAAGGAGTGTCAGGCAGACAAAGCGCTCGGGGCCGGTCCACGCCCGTGCCTGCCGTGCCCGTACCGATCTGGGCGTTGGTAGGGGTCATCCTGGTTATGATGTCGCGCAATTGGACCGTGATCGGCTTTGAGGCGTTCATTCCCTCCTGGTACAAGTCGCTTGGCTACGGCGCCGGTTTTTACGGACCCCTGGCCACGACCGTGGTTCTTGCCAGCGCCCTCGGCACGGTAGGATCCGGACGGCTGGCCGACCGCTACGGGCGGCGGGGCATCATTTTAGGTACGCTGCTCCTGACCATTCCCTTCATTCTGCTTTTTTCTCAGTTCACCGGACCCAGTGCTTTCATTACCGGCGGCATGGTCGGCCTGCTGGCCGCCTCAACTGGACCCCTTACTCTGGTCATGGCCCAGGAATTGATGGCGGGCCGAGCCGGTCTGGCCAGCGGGCTGATTATGGGCCTGGCCTTCGTAACCGGCGCTATCGGCGTGCCGATTACCGGTGTCGTTGCCGACGCGTTCGGCATGCAAACCGCCTTCCGCCTTCAGGTGGTGATCGTGATCGCCACTCTGTTCGTCATTCCCCTGCTGCCCACCGAGGAACGCCTCGCCGAGTTGGGGCGCCGCCGTGCCGAGTTGGCGGCAAATACGCAATGATCTTTCCTGATCGCTCCTTTTTCCATGAAAATGGTGTGTTACTGACTGGCGGGATATACTGGGGATCGCTAAACTCAGGTGATGGACGGGCATTCCGCCTGTATGGGTTGCCCGGTACCAAAAAAGGAAAGGACACTCGCGCTAATGAAGTTCTATAGCGTGCAAACCAGGCAGGAGATCGAAGTGCCCGACGACAAAATTGAGTATGTCACCATGAAGAATGGTAAAAAGGCCGCTCGCGCTACCGTGGAGCAAGACGGCAAGACGCTCAAGCTGTTCAAGTTTCTCCCCGCCGACAAGAAGTAGGATTTTCGAGCTGTGGCGAAAGGGGTAATCATGGCGGTGCGCGCCGTCCTCTTCGACCTGGACGACACGCTGGTCGCTCAGGATCACGCCGACGATGAGGCGTTACGTGCCGCCGTTGCCCTTCTCCCTACCGACCATATCGGGGTCGCTACCGCTCTGATCGATGCGGTGCGTCGGCAGGCGCGGGTCCAATGGTACGAAGCGCCGACCGGTCCCTACTGCCGTGCCATGGGAATCAGTCCCCTGGAGGGGATGTGGGCGCGGTTCGATACCCCGCAGCCCCCGATTGCCGCGCTCGCCGCCTGGGCGCCTACCTATCGAATCACCACCTGGCGACAGGCCCTGGAGGAGTGCGGCGTCCACGACCCTCTACTACCGGGCCGCATGCTCTCGGTATTCCAACAGACGCGCCGCCGCCTGCATGTGCTCTTTCCCGACACCCTCGCCTGTTTGACCGCGCTCCGGGCTCAGTACCGTCTTGCCCTGATTACCAACGGCGCACCCGACCTACAGCGCACCAAAATCGCCGGCTCGGGCTTGGGTGAGTGGTTCGAGGTGATGGTGGTTTCGGGGGAGTTGGGGATCGGGAAGCCCGATCCGCGCATCTTCACGGCCGCACTTGAACGGCTGCGACTGACGCCGTCCCAGGCGGTGATGGTGGGAAACAGCCTTGCTCACGATATCGAGGGCGCCCGCGCCGCCGGAGTAGGCAGCGTGTGGATCAATCGGACGGGCGAACAGCCGCCGCTGACCTCTATGCCCGATGGCGTGATCACGGAACTGGCCGAACTGCCTGCGCTGCTTGCTGCCTTGCCCGGGTGAGAAGCGCCTCGACCCACGGATCGATTCCACATAGGCACGCCATTTCCGTATAAGCCGGTTTGACCGATAAAGCCGCTGACTTACACTGAGTTAGTGAGTGGTGCTTGCTCACGTCTCGCGAAAGGACTTCGGTCATGCCGGACATTACAACCGTCACACCAGGTAAGCCTGTATGGATCGACCTCGCCAGCCCCGATCTTGACGCATCCAAGCATTTCTATAACCAGATGTTTGGATGGGAGGCGCAGCAAGTCGGCGGTCCCGAGATGGCCAACTACACCTTCTTTACCTTGGGCGGCAAACAAGTCGCGGGTGGCGCCTCCATAATGATGGAAGGGCAGCATCCAGCCTGGACAACCTACATTGCGGTGACCAGCGCCGATCAGACCGCCGCCAAGATTAAGGGCGCCGGCGGCGAGGTGGTTATGGGGCCGACAGAAATTCCGCGAGCAGGCCATATAGCCGTTTTCCGCGATCCCAGCGGTGCGTATCTTGCCCTGTTGCAGCCGGGCGAGCACAAGGGTTCACAGATTATGCGGGAGCCCGGCAGCTTCGCATGGACCGAATTGCTGTCACGCGATCTGCCCCGGGCCAAACAATTCTTTCACGAGGTGTTCGGCTGGGATACGGAATCGATGCCCCTGGGCCCCGACGCACCGGAAGGGGCAGCCTATACGATCTGGCAACTGAACGGTGAGCAGATTGGCGGCGCCATGGACATGCCTCCTATGGTGCCGGCCCAAGTCCCGGCATATTGGCAGGTGTACTTTGGCGTGGCGAACGTCGACCGGTCGGCGAAGCAGATTACCGACCTTGGCGGGAAGCTCATCCTCGAACCAATGGATTACCCCGGCGGTCGTTTGGCCGTAGCCCAGGATCCGCAGGGTGCTATGTTCGGGATCATGCATTCCGCGCAATAGGAACTCACCCTGCCTGTGCGTTTGTAGCCTGCGCATTGGTAAGCACGAAAGAGGGAGGGCTGCCGCAAGCTTGCGGCAGCCCTCCCTCTTTCGTCGTGCCGCGATTGGCTCGTCTGCCCTGTCGTGTTTTTGGGTCAGGGCGCACAGCCGCGTGTCCCGACCAAAGTCGTTTTGAACTGCCTTGGCACTCCGCATGGCGCCCTGCCTGGTAGCATAGAGGTGATCCGGACCACGAGCACTTTGTGGCCGGCGGAAGTGGAGGCTGGGGATGGCGGTGATCGAGGACGGGAGGCAGGTACCTGCTATGCCTCGTCCGATCGATTGCGATATCCACTGTGTCGTGCCTGGGGTACAGGCATTGTTCCCCTATCTGCCGCGCTTCTGGGTGGAATATATCCGCCAGTCCGCCTTCCAGGGACCCACCGCGAACCCCTATCCGGTCGGCGCGCCCACCTCGGCGTGGCCCAGCGCCTTCCCGGCCGACGAGGGGCCGGCCGGTTCGGATCTCGCGTTGATGCGCCGGCAGGTTCTCGATGCGTTGGATGTGGAGTATGGCATTCTTCAGTGTGCCTACGGCGTGGAGAGCGTCCACAATCCGGACGCCGCCGCGGCACTGGCGAGCGCGGTCAACGACTGGCAGGACGCGGAATGGCTGTCCGAGGAACCAAGGCTGCGCGGCTCGATCGTGGTACCCAGCCGACAGCCGGAGACCGCGGCGCGGGAAATCGACCGGCTGGGGGCCAACTCCCGATTCGTCCAGGTCTCCCTGCCCGTGCGCTCGGAGGCACCGTATGGCGACCGGCGGTACCACCCGATCTTCGAAGCGGCGGTGCGTCACGGCCTGACCGTCGGCATCCATTTCGGCGGGGCGCCGGTCAACCCTCCCACGCCGTCCGGCTGGCCTTCATACTATCTTGAAGAGTATGCCGGAATGGCCCAGGTATTCCAATCGCAGGTGATCAGCCTGATCGTCGAGGGCGTCTTTGACCGATTCCCCACCCTGCGCGTTGCCTTGATCGAGGGGGGCGTGAGCTGGCTGCCGTCACTGATGTGGCGGTTGGACAAGGAATGGAAGGGACTGCGGCGTGAGGTGCCGTGGGTTAAGCAGCCCCCATCGGCGTACATCAGGGAGCACATGCGGCTGACCATCCAACCATTCGACGCGCCGGCGGAGCCGCCACACTTCACGCAGATTATCGATCAACTCGGCTCGACGGATCTGCTGCTGTTTGCCACGGACTACCCGCATCGGCACCTTGAGACGCCGGGAACCGAATTGCCGGCCGACCTACCGGATATGCTGCTGCGCAAGATCATGGCCGAGAATGCTCGCGCCTTCTACCGGTTCTGATCACAACGAGGAATAGGACGAACAATGACGACGAGCACAATGCAGAGCACGGCGGGGCGCAGGAGCACGACTGTAGGCGTGGTGGACGCGGACATCCACAACGAGTTGCCGTCGGAGGACGCGTTGTACCCTTACCTTGCCCAGCGCTGGCGGCGCCGGCATGCCATGCTTGGGCTGCCCGGCTATGCCGGAGCGTCGTACCCGCGGGCAAACCCCCGCGCCGCCCGGGCCGATGCCTGGCCCCCCTCCGGACTGCCGCCGGGTGCGGATCTGCCCTTTCTGCGCACGCAACTCCTAGATGCCTGGCACATCAACTACGGTATTCTCAATCCCTTGATTGGCATCGACGGGCCAAACGTGGAGTACAGCGCCGCATTGGCGCGGGCAGTCAACGACTGGCAGGCCGATAGCTGGCTGGCGCGTGAGCCGCGGCTGCGTGCTTCCATCGTGGTGCCCTATCAGGACGGTGATCTCGCGGCGGCGGAGATTGATCGGCTCGGCGCGGATCGCCGCTTCGTGCAGGTATTGCTGTTGGCGCGTACTGTAGAGCCGTTGGGGCGACGCCGGTTCTGGAAGATCTACGAGGCGGCGGCACGCCACGATCTGCCGATCGGCATCCACTTCGGGGGGAGCGGTGGGATGCCGTTTACCGGAGCAGGCCGGCCATCGTTCTACCTGGAGGACCACTGCGGGATGTCCCAAGCATTCCAGGCCCAGGTGATCAGCCTGGTGTGTGAAGGGGTCTTCGAGCACTTTCCCACTCTCCAGGTCGTGCTGATCGAGGGCGGCTTCGCCTGGCTGCCTCCGCTGATGTGGCGGCTGGACCGGAGTTGGCGGCGCTTGCGCGAGGAGGTGCCCCACCTGCCGGAATTACCTTCCCACCATATCCGCCGGCACTTCTGGTTGACCACTCAGCCGATGGAGGAGCCGACCCGGCCCGAATACTTCATGCAGCTGTTGGATCAACTGGGGATGAACGATAGGCTCCTGTTCGCCACCGACTACCCGCACTGGGACTTCGACGCACCGGACCAGGCGTTTCCCGCCAAGCTCCCCGCCGCCTTGGAGCAGCGCGTGAAGGCGGGCAATGCGCACGCCCTCTATCGGCTTACAGGGGAGTAAGCGGGTGGCCAGGTATGTGGTGGCAACGGTCACCGAGATTGCACCCGGAGCACGCAAGATCGTTGAGGTCGCGGGCCGTTCCATCGGCATCTTCAACATCGAGGGTGAGTTCTTTGCGTTGCGGAACCGATGCCCTCATCAAGGAGGCCCGTTGTGTCTCGGCGTGCTCTGGGGTTCGGTCACGGCAACCGTACCGGGGGAGTATCAGTACGGCCGACCAGGGGAAATCGTGCGTTGCCCCTGGCATGGTTGGGAATTTGACGTGCGTACCGGACAGTCGTGGGTCGATCCGCTACGGCTACGGGTGCGGCGGTACGAGGTCAGGGTCGAGGACGGCGCGGCACACGGGGACGACGCTCCTGACCCGACGCTGAGCAGGGTGCCGGGTCCGTATGTGGCGGAGACCTTCGCCACATCGATCGAGCGGCGAAATGTGGTGGTGGAAATCCCTTCCTGAGTTGCAGGCTAAGACCGGCGCGGATGCCTCGTTCCGCGCCCTGGTGAGTTGCCCCCGCAGCGAGTGCAGTCGGGCGTAAATCCGCCTGCGGTTGTAGGGGTACCGGGCACCCTCGGGGTGATAGGTGCCCTCGTGCGGGTCACCAAGGGCACCCACAATGGTAGCCACAAGGGCATCGGCCAGGGCACCCACAAGGGATGCCCCTACGGGAACCGCTACGCGGCCTTGAGCGCTTTAGCCAGATCGCGGGTTAACTCCGCCTGGCCGAGATGCTCCGCCGCGTGGCTGGCCACCAGCAACAACACCTCCCGGCCCGTCAGCGGCCCACGTCGGGGGTGGTTGACCGTGCGAGCCAAATCGCCCGCCGATAAGCCGAGCATGGTCGCCTGTAGCTGCCCCCGCAAGTGCTGCCAGCGCTCCTGAATGGCGGCAAGAGATTGACCCCGCGCCGCGAACTCCTGCTCGCGATCGCGCGTGCTTGACTGGTCACGGAGGGTGTAGAGGATGCTCTCCTCGGCGTTGCCCAGCGTATGCGTCGCCAGCACGTAGACGCTGTTCGCGCCCGGCGCCGCCGGCTGCCAATTGAGTTGGTCCGTATCCATCCCCTCTACACACGCGATCAGACGGTCGAGCGTGTCGAGAATAGCGCGGGCATAGATCGCGCCTTCATTTTCGGGAGACTGCATGGTTGGCTCCATCATGAAATCCTCTCTGCTTTTCGGCCCTGATCGGGCCTCCTCCGGCTATGCTCAATGGTCAGCAAACAAGGAGCTGATCGACTCGCCGACGTGGATGCGCTTGATTGCCTCGGCGAGAAGCGGCGCAATGGAAAGGACGGTCATCCGCGGTAGGCGTTTCTCCGGCGGAATCGGCACTGTATTGGTAGTGACGATCTCCTCAATGTCCGGTTGACTACTCAGCCGCTCAATGGCCTGACCGGTGAACAAGCCATGCGTGCAGGCAATCACGATGCCCTTGACGTTGTGCTCATGGAGCCGCCGCAGCAGGGCCAGGATCGTACCACCATTGGCAATCTCATCGTCGAGGACGATTACGTTTTGTCCCTCGACATCGCCGATGATCGACTCGATGACTACATGGTCGTCGGCGAGGCGCTGTTTGTTCCCGGCGGCAACCGGCAGCCCCAACATACGGGCGAACGCGGTAGCGGACTTGGCATTGCCGAAGTCCGGTGAGACTACCACCGTTCGCCGCAAGTCGCGGCCACGAAAGTATCGGGCAAGCACATTGAGTGCATTGAGGTGATCGACCGGCACACTGAAGAAGCCATGCACCTGCGCGGAGTGTAACGTCATGGTCAGCACACGGTTGGCGCCGGAGACGGCCAGGAGATCAGCCACCAGCCTTCCACCGATGGAGATGCGAGGCGCGTCTTTCTTGTCGGAGCGCGCATAAGCATAATGCGGGATAACGGCAGTCGTTCGAGCCGCCGACGCGCCCCGGGCTGCATCCAGCATGAGCAGCAACTCGACCAGATGCTCCTGCACGGGAGGTACCAGCGGCTGGACAAGGAAGACGTCGCACTCACGGCAATTCGCTTGCAAGTGGACCGCAAGGCAGTCGTTGCTGAATCGCTCGATCCCGGTAGGGTATAACGGCACGCCCAGGTGCTCGCAGATCTCGAGCGCCAGGGTCGGATGAGCGCTGCCGCCGAAGATAGCTATATCGCGCACGAATCCTCCTGGTTTGTCGTCTGCGTCGCGCCCATGGGCGCGAAAGTGCTCAGCGCGGCACCACTTATCAGTATGGCGCATTTCCGCGGCAAGCACAGGGAGACTCTACGAGGGGCGGGAGGTCGGACCCTCGCCTACCGGGCCGGTATCCAGCTCAGGTATATCGGCGGGAATGAGTTCTACCTTCCGTACCAAATGTACGTAGAATAAAGCGAGCGCTTCGGACCGATCCCAACCAACCGTCCTCCGCGCGCCCTCTCCACGCATGCCGTCGGCTGCCTGTCGGATCTCTATGATGAGGAGCAAATCGCCCATGAGCCACCTTCCACCGCGTGTGTTGGTTGCAGATCAAGCCGACGATCTTTCGATTGAGCGCGCTGAACTGCCCGGTATTGAAGTCCACGGCGTACCGCGTACTCCTGGGAAGCATATTCAGATCGCCATGCTCATCGAGATCGTGCGGCAGCGTCCCGCACCCGTGCTGATTGTCGGATCCGGCACCACCATCGATCGCCCCGCGCTGAAGACCCTGGCGGGATTCGGCGTCCATGGCATTGTCTGCGCGAGCGTCGGCTACAATCATGTTGACCTCGCCGCCGCGGCTGCGCTGGGGATCACGGTCTGCAACGTGCCGGATTACGGCACTGACGAAGTGGCGGATCACGCGGTCTCGCTCCTGCTCTGGAGTCTACGCAAGCTCGGCACGGCGGCGCCGACCGCGGCTGACCCGGCTCACTTCTGGACCAATCGTACCGTGCCGGTGCGACGACCGGCGGACTGTACGCTTGCCCTGCTTGGCTTCGGACGAATCGGGCAGGCCGTGGCCCGTCGTGCCGACGCCTTCGGTCTGCGAGTGCGCTGGTACGATCCCTACGTGCCGCGTGGCCAGGAGAAGGTCACTCGCACGATCCGAGCCGAAAACCTGCCCGAACTCCTGGCGGGCGCCGACGCCCTGAGCATCCACAGTCAGCTGACTCCCGAAACCCGCGGCATGGTCAACGCCGAGACTCTGGCCATGCTTCCGCCTCACGCCGTGGTCGTCAACACGGCGCGTGGACCGATCATCAAGGAGGCGGCCTTGCTGGCCGCCCTACGTGAAGGCCGGCTGGGAGGGGCGGCGCTGGACGTGCTCGAGCAAGAGCCGCCAGGCGATACGCCATTATTCGCCGCCTACCTGCGCGGCGAACTGCCGCAGGTACTGATCAGTCCGCATGTGGGCTGGTACTCAGAGGGAAGTTCCGTGGAGCGCAAACGCAAGGCGGCAGCCGAGGCAGGGCGCTTGCTTCGTGGTGAAACGCCATTCTACCCGATACAGGGCTGAACGGCAGGCCTCGTCACGGCAGCCGCCCCGGCTGCCGTCTCCTGCCCGGAACCCGCCGACGGCGGCGAGGGCGCGTTGCAGACGATAGCGCACCCTCGTAGCCACCGACAGCAGAGGGTATCGAACGCTTAACGGAGCGACAAAGCTCCGAAGCACGCTCGGCCCGCGTACGCGGCGCTTTCCTCAAGCTCATCCTCGATCTGGAGGAGCCGATTATACTTGGCGGTGCGCTCGCTCCGAGCCGGTGCTCCCGTTTTGATCTGGCCCGCGTTGACGGCCACTACCAGGTCGGCAATCGTGGTGTCTTCCGTTTCGCCCGATCGGTGGCTGACCACGGCGGTAAAACCGGCGCGATGGGCCGTATCGATCGCCTCGAGCGTCTCGGTCAGGGTGCCGATCTGATTGAGCTTGACAAGGATCGAATTGGCGCTCCGTTCCTTGATGCCGCGACGCAGACGCGTGGTATTGGTGACGAACAGGTCGTCGCCCACGATTTGCACCCGATCGCCGAGGCGCTCGGTCAGTATTTTCCAGGAATCCCAGTCATCCTCGTTCAGGCCGTCTTCGATGGAGACGATAGGATACGAGTTCACCCAATCGACGTAGAAGCCCACCAGTTCCTCACCGGTCAGCACCTTACCTTCTTTACGTAAGTTGTATTTACCGTCTTCGTAAAACTCGCTGGCAGCGGGATCAATGGCCAGACCGATCTGCTCGCCCGGCTTGTAGCCTGCCGCCGTGATGGCTTGCATAATGAGGTCCAGGGCATCCTTGTTGGACGCCAGGGCCGGCGCGAAGCCGCCCTCATCGCCTACCGCCGTCTTCAAGCCGCGCTTTTCCAGTACGCCTGCCAGCTTGTGATAGATCTCCACCGCCCAGCGCAGGCCCTCATGGAAGCTCTCCGCGCCGATCGGCATCACCATGAATTCCTGCAGGTCGGTGGACTGCCACTCCGTATGCTTACCGCCGTTCAGGATATTCAGCATAGGCACCGGGAGCAGGTGCGCGTTTACCCCGCCTAAATAGCGGTAGAGCGGAAGGTCGAGTTCGACCGCGGCGGCGCGCGCCACGGCCAGCGACACGCCCAGGATGGCGTTCGCCCCCAGCTTTGCCTTGTTCTCAGTTCCATCCAGATCAAGAAGGATACCGTCGATCATGCGCTGTTCGAGCGCGTCCTCGCCTTCCATGGCGTCCGCGATAGGCCCGTTTACGTTCTCCACCGCCTGCAGCACGCCTTTGCCTAGATAGCGGTCCTGGTCCCGGTCACGCAGTTCGATGGCCTCGTAGGCGCCGGTCGAGGCGCCGGACGGGACGGCAGCCACGCCGACCGCGCCGCTTTCCAGCTCTACCTGCACCTCAATAGTGGGATTGCCTCGCGAATCGAGGATTTCTCGTCCGTATACCGCTGTAATTTCCGCCATTATCCGTTCCTTCGTACTTGGAGGCAATCACGCCAACGCCATCCATCTCGCAAAAGGGTGATCGTGCTCACCGGTTCAGGTCAGCAGGCTGCGCGCTTTCATCGCGGCGGGCTGAGGCGCTCCCAGCAGGGCCAGGATGGTAGGGCTAATATCGCCCAGCACGCCTCCTTCGCGGAGCGTCACTTCACGCAGGGCCTGGATCGAATCGGGCGCCACCAGCACGCACGGCACCGGGTTGGTGGTATGGGCGGTGTGCGGCGAACCGGTTTCCGGATCGACCATTAACTCGGCATTCCCGTGGTCCGCCGTGACGAGCGCCACCCCGCCTACCGCTTCTACGGCGGCCAGTACCCGCCCAAGCTGCCGATCAACAGTCTCCACGGCACGGATGGTAGGTTCCATCATCCCACTGTGTCCGACCATATCGCAATTGGCGAAGTTCATGATCACCAGGGCGGGCGGATCGGCGCCAAGGCGATCGATCACAGCCTGTGCCACTCCCTGGGCGCTCATCTCGGGAGCCAGGTCGTAGGTGGCTACCTTCTGGGAGGGGACAAGGGCCCGCTCCTCACCGGTGAACGGCTCCTCGCGGCCTCCGTTGATGAAGTAGGTTACGTGGGCGTACTTTTCCGTTTCCGCCACGTGCAATTGACGCATCCCCAGGTCGCTGACCACCTCGGCCAGGGAGACCTCGATCGGATCCTCCAGCGCCTCGGGTGGGAAGGCCACTACCACCGGCACGCCCTTTTCATACTCGGCCAAAGTGACGAAATAAAGGTCGCGCAGTGGGGTGCCGCGATCGAAGCCCGCGAAGTCAGGTTGCACGAAGGCGCGCGTTAGTTGGCGTGGTCGATCACCCCGGAAGTTGAAGAAGATAACGGCATCACCGTCGGCTACCGTGGCAGGCGACTGGCCGTCACGTACGATCACGGTCGGCAGAATAAATTCGTCGGTTGTGTCCCGCGCGTAGGCGTCCGCGATGGCGTCAACGGCCGAATTCGCCTGTGGGCCCTCACCGTTGACCATCGCCTTATAGGCGCGTTCGGTGCGATCCCATCGCTTGTCGCGGTCCATGGCGTAGTAACGGCCGCTGACGGTGGCGATCTCGCCCACCTTCAGGTCGGCCATTTCACCGTTCAGCCGGGTAATGTAGCCTTCGGCGCTGCGCGGCGGTGTATCACGGCCGTCAAGGATCGCCTGCACGTAGACTTGTTCCAGGCCGCGTGACTGGGCGAGTTGAAGGAGGGCGGTGAGGTGGCCGTCATAGGAATGGACGCCCCCCGGACCAATCAGCCCGATCAGGTGGAGGCGGGTGCCGCGCTCGCGCACATGGGCGATCGCCCCGGCGAACGCGGGGTTATCGAAGAAGGTGCCATCCTCAATGCGCCGCGAAATCTGGGTAAGCTTTTGCAACACGATCCGGCCGGCACCCATGTTCATGTGCCCAGTCTCGGAGTTGCCCATCATGCCGGTGGGGAGGCCAACCGCTTTGCCGGAAGCCTGCAACAGGGTATGAGGGAAATCGTGCCAGATACGGTCGAATGTTGGGGTAGAGGCAGCGGCAATCGCATTGCCGGTCATGTCCTCGCGATAGCCAAAACCGTCCAGAATAATGAGACAAACGACGGGGGGCCGATCCACGG
>JAICHN010000004.1 GCA_025924845.1 Chloroflexota bacterium
CTGAGCAAGATCGTAGTCGCCGCGCCGCGCCACACCTTCCAACTCGCCCCAGCCCCAGGGATAAAGAAACTCAATATCCGTTGTGCCCTTGCTATAGTGCGCGAGTTCCTCGGGAGCATGTTCGCGGAGCCGCAAAAAGTCGGCCGGAATGCCCAGGTTGCGGTACCACTGGAAGCGTTCTTGCTTCCAATGCTCGTAGGCGTCGGCCTCGGCCTTCGGGCGCACGAAATATTCGCACTCCATTTGCTCGAATTCGCGGGAGCGGAAGATGAAATTACCGGGCGAAATCTCATTCCGGAACGACTTGCCGATTTGGGCGATGCCGAGCGGTAAGCGGCGGTTGGTGCTCTTTTGCACGTTGAGGAAGTTCACGAAAATACCCTGGGCCGTTTCGGGGCGCAGGTAGACGACGGCGGCATCCTCTTCGACTGGGCCGAGAAACGTCTTGAACATCAGGTTAAATTGGCGCGGCTGGCCCAACTTGCCGCCGCAGGCTGGGCACACGCCCACCTCGGCCGGCTCGTCGGCGCGGAAGCGACGTCGGCAGTCGGCGCACTCGACCAGGGGATCGGAGAAATTCTCCACGTGGCCCGAGGCACGCCACACCTCGGGCGACATAATAATGCTCGCGTCCAGGCCGACCACATCGTCGCGCATTTGCACCATCGCTCGCCACCAGGCGCGCTTGACGTTGTTTTTCAGTTCAACGCCAAGAGGACCGTAATCCCAGCAACTGTTTATCCCGCCATATATTTCACTGCTCTGGAAAATGAAGCCGCGTCGCTTGCAGAGCGAGACCAACTTGTCCAGGGGTACGGGTCTATCCAAATGCAGCGCTCCTCTCCGGCATGGCATGCAGCCGCCGGATTACCTCGATGAAGCCGACCGATCGCAGTCTTAGGTCCAACAAATACTGAATGTAACCGATCAGCACACGCTCTGCCTCCGCCATGGTCCGTTCGGACACTCTGACTCGCCCGATAATTTCCTCCGGCCGAGTCTGCAGGTTACGAAGAAGACGGAGCGCCTCAATGCTGATCGTTTCGGAGGGAGTGCGCTCGGCGCAGGCAGGACATAAAACACCCCCTTCCGCCGAGGCAAAACTGTTGAGGTCCGGCTGAATGATCGTTTCGCAGCCCACGCACCGATGCAGTTGAGGGCGGTAGCCGCTCAGAGCCAGCAAATCGAGCTCGTAGACCCGGAGGGCGACCAACGGATCGATCCCCGGGTCGGCCAGGCGTCGCATGACCGCGATGACGGCGTTGAATAAGCCCGGATTGGCGGCGCGCTCCTCGGTGAAGCGGTCGAGCAATTCGCCCGCGTAAAAGGCGAGCGACAGGCGCCCAAGGTCATCGCGCAACAGCGGAAAGCGCTCGATGGTTTCTCCCTGCGTGATCAGATCGAAGGTTCTGCCGTGCGCCAGAAAAAGATTGCCGTGAGTGAACAAATCAACATGCGCCGCAAGTCGGCTGGTCGTGCGCCGTGCGCCCTTGGCGAGGGCAGCCAGCTTGCCGTTTTGGGCGGTATACAACACCAGTAAGCGATCGCGCTCGCCGAAGGCGCTTGATTTTAGGGTAATCGCCTCCGCGCGATATGTGCGGGCCGTAGTCATGAGGGGCAGGCTTCCTGAGGCTGAGTTTGCATGCGTCAGTGTACCATCCCCGGCGCACGGTGAAGTGTAGGAGTAGTATCGCATTGCGCGTCGGCTGTTTCGCTGCTAGTGTATGCAAAGACGGCATCCTTTGGAGGGCGCGGGCCTGCGAACGAGTACGCTCTGGGTGGCCCAAGGCAGGAACGGGGCAGCCGCGGCTGCAAAAGGCCGAGTCCCGTGGGCTGCCGGCGTACTGGGCTCAGATCGGACAGTGGCGCATACGGGGCGATGCCATGGGCGCCGGCTAGGCGTACCGTCGTGGAAAGAGGTTGATGGTTACACGGGCACCAATTCTCGGAGCCGGCGCGGTACTCGGTCGCGGCGCGGGCACGGCTGCCGCCGCGGGCGACGGGCAGAGCCCGCGCTTCAATCGGCGTAGCCGCCGGTGGCTGGTTCCGATTGGCGCGGCGCGGCTCCGCCTGCTGCTCCAGTCACAATCGCGCATCGAATCGCGCATCGTAGCGCTCCATTGGTTGGTGGTCTTACTGGTGGCGGCGGGCGCCCTCTTGCCGGACTCGTTGGGGCCCGGTATCGGTCTCATGGGCGGCCTGTTGGTCGTGTGCGTGCTCACCCTCCATCCTCTGGGCTATTTGCTGCTCGCGCGTTATGCTTATGCGCCCTTGCGGCGCAATGGGGCGTTGCGCACCGCGGTGCTGACCGCGCTGGACGTGAGCACCGCGATGGGCGTGCTGTTTATCACGGTCAACAAGCCGGGCTACACCCAGGTCCTCCTGTTCAGCGTGGTACTGCTTTCGGCAACGCGGTATAGTTTGAGCCGCGCCCTGGGCATTACCTCGCTGGTCTCCATTCTGCAATTCTTCTCCATTCTGGCCGCCAACGATCATACGCTTCAGGTGACGAACCTAAGCGGCGCCGTGGTCGCGATGTTCGCTCTTACCTATGGGGTGAATCAACTCAGCCAGGCCGAGCGACAGATGGCCGCCATCGCCTCTGAAAATGCCCACCTCTATCGGGCGGTGCTGCTGCGCAACACGGAACTGGCTACGATTTACGGCTTGAGCCAGACGGCTACCCAGGATACCGATCCGGATCGTCTCCTCGAGTCCGGCCTTGAACTGATCCTTTCCGCCATGCCGTTACTGGGCGGCCAGGCATTTCGCTATGACGGGGATACCGGTACGCTGGATTTGCTGTTTGTGCGGCAGGCGCATTTGATGCGGGGAGCGCCGACCGAGGCGGCACAGGCCGAGGCGCGGCAAGCGGCGCATACCCGCGTGGTGGTGATCACCGACGGTTGGACCGTAGACGATGAACCGGTGGCCAGGGTGAGTGCGCCCATTCTCGTGCAAGGGAGGCCGGTCGGCGTTGTGCAGGGCCTGATCGGCACCGCGGAGGCACGGCAGGGGGATCTCCCATCCAGCCAGAGCCTCAGCATGGCCTGCCAGGAATTGGGAACCTGGGTGGAGAAGTCTCTACTCCGGATCGCGGCCCAGCGGAGCCTTGTACTCGAGGAAAAGAATCGCATCGCCCGCGAGCTTCACGACACCGTGCTGCAGATCCTCTTCAGTACCGGCCTGGGCGCCGAGTGGTGCCTGCGCCGGGCCAAAAACGATCCCGCCCTTTCCGCGAAGTTGATGGACATGCGCAAGCTTTCGGCTCAGGCAAGCAGCGCTCTGCGCGGCGCCATTTACACCCTCTCGTCCACCGTGGCCGATGTTGGCCTGGTGCCCGCCATGGAGACGCTGGTGGCCTCGTTTGTCGAGCAGTATCATTTGCCGGTGTCCTTCAGCATGGTAGGCAGCGCGCCGGACCTTTCCATTTTGCACCAGAATGCCATGCATCGGGTGGTGCGGGAGAGTTTGATGAATGCCTATAAGCACGCTCGGGCCAGCCACGTGGCGGCCCGCGTAATCTTCGAGCCCGAGCAGGTGGCGGTAGTGGTACAGGATGACGGCGTGGGCCTGCCCGCCGGCGTGGCGGAGCGCTATGCCGACGACCTTTCCCATTTTGGTCTGCGCACGGTGGCACGCCAGATCGAGGAACTCTCCGGCAGCTTTGAGGTGATGAACGGGGAAGAGGGCGGCACTGTGGTTCGCGCCGTCCTTCCCCTGAGAACGGCGGACATGGGAGGCCGATAAGCATGGAGATCACACCGATTCGCATCCTGGTGGTGGACGATCATGCAATCGTGCGCGAGGGCTTGACCAAAATCCTCAGTCAGGAGCCCGACTTCCAGATCGTCGGGGAAGCGGCGGACGGCGCCTCGGCGCTCACCGTGGTGGAGCGGCTACGGCCTGACATCGTGCTGCTCGATCTCCGCATGCCCGGCGGCGACGGCATCGAAGTCTGCCGGAGCATTACGACGCGCTTTCCCGAGGTGCGCGTCATTATCCTCACCGCTTTCCTCGACAGCGACACCATTAACCGCTGCATCCTGGCCGGGGCAAAAGGCTATGTGGTAAAGGACATCGAGCGTACCGATCTTAACCTCTCGATTCGCGACGTCGCTCAGGGCGAGGCATTTCTCGACCGGAAGGCCCATACCGTGGTGGTCGAGCGGCTCAAGCGAGACGGGGATCGCAATCGGGTCGTGCTCAATGAGCGTGAAGTGAGTATCCTGAAGTTAATGGCTGAAGGGTGTACTAATCGCCAGATCGCCGCTAAACTCTTTGTCAGTGAAGGCACAATCAAGGATCAGCTTCAAAAGATCATGGACAAGCTCGGCGCGACGAACCGCGTTTCGGCCCTGTACGTGGCGGCGAAGGAGGGGCTGATTTAGCCGTACCGCGGCGTGCCCTACCAATGCCGACGCGAGGTGTGATGACCGAACCCGACCCTATACTGGAAACCCTGGCCGGCGCGCTGGCGGCGGCGGGCGCCGATCCCGGGAAGTTGGAGGCGCTGGGCGCTCACTATGGCGCGGCGGGCGTGCCGCTCCCCACGCTGCTCGCTTCCCTGCCCGAACTCTCATCTACCGGCGATGCCGCCTCGGCCCTCGCGGTGGGGTATCTGCGTGCTCGCGAACAAAGTGACCAGCACGAACTGGCCCGCTTACGGCTCGAGCTCCATCGGCGGCGCGCCGAAATTACCGCCCTGCAGCACGTCAATACCGTCGCCACCAGCAGCCTGGATGAACGCACCGTGCTGACCAAGGTTGTGGATGCGATAGCGGAGGTGATGGGCGTTGCCGTTTGTTCCATCTATCTGCTGCAGGGGTCGAACGGACTCCTCCTTGCCGCCACCTACGGACTCAATCCATCAGCGGTGGGCACGGCTCGCCTCTCGCTGGGCGAAGGGCTGATCGGCTGGGCGGCGCAGAACCGCGAAACCACGAACGTGCCGGACCTCTGGTGCGATGCCCGCGCCAAGTACCTTCCGGAGACCCGAGAGGACCCCTATCACTCACTCCTGGCCGTGCCGATTTTGGCGACCGGGGGCGAAGCGTTGCTTGGGGTCATCGCGGTCCAGACCCGGCAGAGCCGCGAATTCACCGGCGACGAGATCACCTTCCTGGAGATGGTTGCGGGCCAGCTCGCCCTGTCGATTGAAAACGCGCGCTCCTACGGCCAAACGGACGCGCGTCTACGCCAGAAGGTGGCCGCGCTGACCACGCTGCATCAGATCGTGGTGGCCGTGGCGGGCAGCCTGGACCTGCGCCGGGTGCTTGATACCATAGCCGAGCAGGCCGTCACGCTTGGCCAATGTGACGGAAGCGCTATTCTGACCCGCAAGGCGCCCCAACAGAACCTGCGGGTCGAGGCAGGTTGGGGGGTGGATGTAGCGGAGCAATTGGAGCAGATCCAGCGCATCGCCCTGGCCTGCCTACAGCAGCGCGCGCCGCGTGTCGATCTCCTCCCCGGTCCCACCGCTGATGCCGCGCGGGCCGTGGTTTGCGGGCCCTTGCGCGGCCATGGATCGACCTTCGGCGTGCTGGTGGTGATCGGCAAGCCGGGCCAGAGCTTTGACGGCGAGACCTGTGACGTGCTCAATGACTTCGCGAGCGTGGCCGCCCTGGCAATCGAAAACGCCCAATTGCATCAGGCGACGCGACAGAATCTGGAAGCGAAGTCGGTGCTGCTGGCCGAACTGCATCACCGGGTAAAGAACAACTTGCAGACCGTCGCCTCCTTGCTGTCCCTGGCCCTTCGCCATAGTAAATCCGAAGAGGCGAGCAACACGCTGCGTGAGAGCTATAACCGGGTACGGAGCATTGCCGCCGCGCACGACTTGCTCTCACGCCAGGCGATCGGCGTGACCACAATCGAGGCGGTGGCGCGCAAGGTGATTGAACTGCTCGAGCCGACCCTGCAAGGCAAGGCGGCGGTGCGCTTCGTGGTCGAAGGCGAGACGATTGAGCTGGAGACGCGGGAGGCCACCACGCTGGCCATCCTGCTCAATGAACTGCTGACCAACGCCGTACGCCACGGTCTGCGCGGGCGTGACCAGGGCACGATCCGCGTCCTGTACGGCAGGCAGGGATCCCAGGTCTGGGTGACGGTGGCGGACGATGGAAACGGACTGCCGCCGGAGTTCTCGCTCGGTAAGAACAAAGGTCTGGGGCTCTCGATCGTACGAACCCTGGTCGAAGCCGATTTGCACGGTCAGGTAGACTGGGGAGGCGACCAGGGAGCAGGGTTCACCCTGCTCTTCACGCCGCCTGCTGCCGGCGCGGGGCGCCTTGACCCGGCGCGCGCCTGAGTTTGAGACAGTACAGAGCCCTGCAAGTGGGGACAAGCGGAGTGCTGTGGGTGTGGTCTGAGTCGCTTGCAGGGCTTGGCTACAGTATAAGCGTCTATCGCAAGATGATCTAGGTGTCCCCTCCAGCAAAATCGAACGGCGTTCCCAAAATGCGACTCGATCAGCTGTTGGTCGAGCGCGGCCTGGCGGGTGGGCGCGGCGAGGCGCACCGCCTGATCCTGGATGGACGAGTGCGGAGCGGCCATCGGGTGCTGAATCGTCCCGGGCTGGCCGTGCCGCTCGACCTCCCGCTGGAGGTGGAGCAACCGCCGATCAGCTACGTCGGTCGCGGCGGCTTTAAGCTGGCCGCCGCTCTCGATACCTTTCCGGTGCGGGTAGCCGGAGTGACGGCGCTGGATACCGGGGCGTCCACGGGCGGCTTTACCGATGTGCTGCTGCGCCGAGGCGCGGCGCGTGTCTACGCGATTGACGTCGGCTACGGACAGCTGGCCTGGGCATTGCGGAACGATCCCAGAGTGGTGGTGATGGAGCGAACCAATATTCGCTATCTGCGTGAGTTGCCGGAGCAGCCGGCGCTGGCTACAATCGACGTATCATTCATCTCCCTGGACTTGGTGCTCCCGGCGGTGCGGCAACTCTTAACTCCCCACGGTCAGGCAATTTGCCTGATCAAGCCGCAATTCGAGGCGGGCAGGGATCAGGTCGGCAAGGGAGGAGTGGTACGGGACCCGGAGGCGCACGCGATGGTGCTGCGCCGCGTACTGCGACGAGCGCGGGACGACGGTTGGCGCGTGGGCGGCCTGATCTGTTCCCCCATCACCGGGCCGGCCGGGAATCGTGAGTTTCTCGCCTGGCTGCATCATGAACCTGGGGCGGATGCCGACGACCTCGAACGGACGATCATGGGAGTGCTGAATGACCGACCTTCCCCTCTTGCCGACCAACCCGTTTGATAGTCCGCCGCTCCGCCGCGTCGCGGTGCTGCACCACCCGAAAGTCCAGGCGGCGCGCGACATGGCCGAAGCAATGTGTGACCTGCTCCGCGTGCTCGAAGTGCCCATGCGTATCGGATCGGTGTGGGACACCGCCGCGGTCGAAGCGCTTCTTCCCACGGTGGATGTGTGCCTAGTGCTGGGCGGTGACGGCAGCATGCTGCGGGTAGCGCGCCTTGCCGCGCCGCGCGGCGTCCCGGTACTTGGCGTAAATCTTGGCAAACTTGGCTTCCTGGCCGAACTGGAACCCGCGGACGCCCTGCGGCGTTTGCCGGGTATCCTGGCGGGCAACTATTGGCTGGAAGAGCGCATCATGATCACGGCGGAACTGCATCGGGCGGGCAAGCCGGTGATCAGCCTCGATTGCCTGAACGAGGTGGTGGTAGCGCGCCGCGACCTGGCCCGCGTGGTCAGGGTACAGGCAAGTATTGACGGACATGTGCTGACTACCTACACCGCCGACGGCGTGTTGGTGGCTACGCCGACCGGCTCAACCGCCTATGCGTTGGCGGCGGGAGGACCAATCCTCCATCCCGAGGTTCGGAACCTGGTCCTGGTGCCGATCAGCGCCCATCTTTCCATGCGAAGCCCTCTGGTGCTTCCCGCCACGACGGAGGTACGCCTTAGGGTGTTCACCGACCGCGAGGCCGGCGCCAGCTTCGACGGCCAGAGTGATGAGCTCTTACTGAGTAACGATGAAGTGGTGGTGCGGATGGGCAGGCACCTGGCCTGCTTCGTGCGCGCTCAGGAGCGGTCGTACTTCTATCACACCCTGGTGCATAAGTTGCGCGTCGCTCACTGAGCAGCGGAACCGGGCGGGCCGTTCAGCTGCTCCTGCTTTTGATTAAAGATGCGTACCAGGCGGGTAAGGGCCAGGTTCTCGGCCACCGCCCACACGGCGAAAAGGGCGATGAACACGCCGATGCGAATCAAGACCAAAAGACCGCCGACCACACTGAGCCCAAGCAAAAGGCCGAGCGTGCTGATCGGTGCCGCGAGCGCCAGGAAGAATGCATTGCGCACGAGCAATCGCCAGGAGAGGTCGCGGACGAGCAGCGGCCACGCATACATTCCCGCCATCGCCCAGAGCAGCGCGAGCAACAGCACGAGCACGCTGATCGTGGCGCCCGCCAGCGAATGTACGGAGCCGTAGAATCGGAGATTCAGGAACAGGATGCCGCCGGTCACCGCCTGGAGCGCCAGGAGGCCCCAGCTTCGTCGCGCGTAGCGCCGCTGCGCCCGCAGGTAATCGCGAAAGGTAGGAGCCATATCCGGGTCGCACGCCGCGCGGGCGTAGCTGAACAGCCCGGCGAAGGCAGGCGCCGCCGCCACGCAGGCAATAATGATCGTGATTACCAGGGGCACGGCGGTTGTGGCGGAAAATAGTCCGCCGACCAATAAGCCCGCCAAGGCGCCGATCACGATCTGCACTGATACGGCCAGGTTCACCAGGATGAACGAACCCATACGATCGTACAGCGTGGAGAAAAGAGTCCGGAAGTAGCCTCGCTGAACCACCTCGGCATAGGTCGGCTCCAGCAGCGGCGAGTCGCGTAGGTCATCCCAGATCGACACGCCCTCCGGTCGCTTGTACTCCGGTTCGTCCCGTGGATCGCGGACGCGGTCACGGGTCAGCACGGGGGAGTTCCGGGCCTCGCCGGCCCCCTCACCACGTTCGTTCCGCTTACCCCGGGTCCGGTCGCGCCTCATGGCTGAGACCCCTCTGTGTGCGGCGAGAGACGCCGCCACTTGCGCGGATCGAGGGCCAGCCGGACCTGTCCGCGGCTCACCGCCGTTCCCGGCCAGGAAAAGGTCTGATTCGGTAACAGTTCCGGATGGGCGAAAAAGCGTTTAATGAATACTGCCAGATGTTTTACCAACATCCTATCCTCCATGTCGGGCGAGGGCGCGAGATCGCGAATCCATGACACGTGGGTTTCGACTACGAGGTGCGATTCCTTGCCGCGACGCAGGACGATCAGGCGGAGGTCGCCGTCCGCTCCGCCCTCCTCATCGGCCACGCTGTAGCCGCGACCGAGGGTGGCGCGTAGGTAGCTCACAAAATGGAATTGGGTCATTTAGTCCTCAAGAGCCTGTCGTAGGTCGGCCAGCAGATCGTCGCCGTCTTCGATCCCTACCGAGAGGCGGATCAAGCCGTCACTCACCCCCAAGGCGGCCCGTCGTTCGGCCGGGATCGATGCATGGGTCATCGAGGCCGGATGCTCGGCCAGCGACTCCACGCCGCCCAAACTTTCGGCCAGGGTAAAGAGGTCGAGGCGTTCGAGGATCGCTCCTGCTCGATCCTTACCGCCTGTAACCACGAACGACACCATGCCGCCGAAGCCCTGCTGTTGGCGGGCGGCCAGCGCGTGGTCGGGATGCGAGGATAAGCCGGGGTAGTAGACTGCTTCCACGGCAGGGTGCTCAGCCAACATCCGCGCCACGCGTCCCGCATTCCGCTCGTGCGCCTGCATGCGCACGGCGAGCGTCTTGAGGCCGCGCAGCACCAGGAAGCAATCGAGCGGGCCGGGCACCGACCCCGTGGCGTTTTCCAGGAAGCGCAGCTGCTCGGCCAGAGCGTCATCCTGCAACAACACGGCGCCGCCCACTACATCGCTGTGCCCGCCCAGGTATTTGGTCGCGCTGTGGACGACGAGGTCGGCTCCGAGCGCCAATGGCTGTTGAAAGTAGGAGCTGAGGAACGTATTGTCGACCACGACGCGCGCCCCGGTTTGGTGCGCGATCGTCGAGACTGCCGCGATATCCACTACCTTCAGCAGCGGATTGGAGGGCGATTCCACCCAGACGAGACGCGTGGCGGGGCGCAAGGCGCCCTTCAAGGCGTCCAGATCCCGCGCATCGACATAACTAAAGGTGAGGCCAAGCGGCCGGAACACCCGTTCGAATAACCGGAAGGTGCCGCCGTAGAGATCGTCCATGGCTACCACGTGGTCGCCGCTGTGCAGGGTATGCAGGATCGTGGTCTCGGCGCCCAAACCGGAGCCGAAGGCCAGCCCGTGGCGCGCTCCTTCCAGGGAGGCCAGGCATTCCTCGAGCGCCGTACGGGTAGGATTGCCGCTCCGCGAATATTCGTAGCCCTTGTGCCTGCCCAGGCCCTCCTGTGCATACGTAGAGGTTTGATAGATCGGGGTAATTACCGCGCCGGTCGTGGGGTCGGGCGCCTGACCGACGTGAATGGCGCGCGTGGAAAAACCATGTTCGCTCATTGGCTTGTGTTCGCTCATTGGCGGGCCGCCATGAACTCCAGCAGATCGAGCCGGCTAATCAGGCCGACGGCGCGCTTATCTCTGGTGACGATCAGCGCCGCGGCTCCCTCGAGGAGACCGGTAAAGGCTTCGTCGAGCGCCGCCGACTCGGCGATGGTCGGGAAGGGGCGACCCATGGCCACGCTCACATCCGCCTTCACCTTATCGGGATCACGATACAACGAGTCAAGCAAGGCGCGCTCCTCCAGGCTACCAACCATTGCTTCGACGGTCGGATTCTCCGGATCCTCGAACACGGGAAGCTGCGAGATCCCGTAGCGCTGCATGGTATCAATCGCCGTGCCTACTTTGGCATGGGGCCCGATCGCCACCAGGGGCGGCGTATCACCTACCCGAGCGCGCACCACGTCGGACAGGCGACGGGCGGCGAACCGTTCCAGAAAGCCGTTCTGACGCATCCAATCATCGGAGAAAATCTTGCTGAGATAGTTTCGCCCCGTGTCGCTAAAGATGACCACCACGGTTTTCCGCTCGTCCAGTTCCTGGCAGACTTGCAGCGCGGCGTGGAGGGCAAGCCCAGACGAGCCGCCGATCAGTAATCCCTCTTCGCGCGCTACTCTTCGGGCCATCAGAAAGGCGTCCCGATCGCTCACCCTGACCCAGCGGTCGACCACGCTCATATCCGCCGTGCCGGGGATAAAGCTCTGTCCGATTCCCTCTACCTTGTACGGCTTGCACTGCGTGTCACCGGAAAACACCGAGCCTTCGGGGTCCGCGCCGACCACCAGGAATCCGGGCTTCTTCTCCTTAAGGTAGCGTCCCGCTCCAGCAATGGTGCCGCCGGTGCCCAGACCACAGACCAGTGCGTCCGCCGCGCCGTCCGTCTGCTCCCATATTTCCGGCCCGGTGGTGGCATAGTGGGCGGCCGGGTTGGCCATGTTGAAAAACTGGTTAGGCTGAAAGGCGCCGGGAATCTCGCGCGTGAGCCGGTCGGCCACCGAGTAAAAACTCTCCGGCGATTCGCGGGGGACCGAGTTTGGGGTAAGCACTACTTCCGCGCCATACGCTTTAAGCAACTCGATCTTCTCGGCGCTGACCTTATCGGGCATGACGAAGATCGATTTATAACCCTTAATCGTGGCGGCGATTACCAAACCCAGGCCGGTATTGCCCGCGGTCGGTTCGATAACCGTGCCCCCCGGCTGCAGGGCGCCTGCCCGCTCCGCCTCCTCGATCATGGCCAGGCCGATTCGGTCCTTGATGCTGCCGCCTGGATTCTGCGTTTCCACCTTGGCCAGGACGGTGGGCCGAACCCCGCGTGCCACGCGGCCCAAGCGCAGCATGGGAGTGTTCCCAATCATATCCAGTACGGTGTCGGCAATCTGCATGGTTTTTCCCGTCGGCTCGCCCGCTACATGCAATTACGGACGGCTCCGCCGCGCGCGTGCCGCCGTTCCTCTATCACTATACCGCGTTAGGATCGCCCGACCTAATTTCCCAAGCATCCAGGCCCTTCCCGGCCACCTTGACCAGACAACACCGTATCTTACACTTATGCCAATAGCTAGTTGTGTGGTAACAGGCACTAGGTGCATTGATCCTGACACTTTAGTGTCAGGATCAATAAGCGAGATCCTCCTATCTCACACCAAGCGTTTTAGTGTCAGGATCTCGTAAAGAAGGGTGCTTGACAGATGACTAACTCGGTTAGCCGGAGGGAATGGTGATGCAGCCGGGTCAGAGTGCGGAGCAGGCAGGGGCGCCGCCCCGTTCGCTCATTGAGACCACGTGCGCTCATCTGGCTCGCCTTGGCTTGACGGCGCCCAGCGATCCCTGCCCGCCCTGGCGGTTGCTGGGCGGTGGAGTGTCGAATTGGGTGATCCGCTTCGAGGTGGGTTCGGGTGTCGTGGTCAAGCAGGCCCTCCCTCAGTTGAGGGTCCGTGAGGAGTGGCTGGCGGACCCCAGGCGCGCCGTGCTGGAAGGCTACGCCATGGCCACGCTAGGCGAGCGGTTGCCGGAAGGCGATGTGCCCCGCGTGCTCTTCGTGGATGAGGACGCGTGCCTTCTGGGCATGACCGCCGCCCCCGAGCAGGCCAAGCCCTGGAAGGAGTTGCTGCTGAGGGGCGAGGCGGATCCGCGAACCGCACGGGCGGTGGGCGCCTTGCTTGGCCGTATGCACCACGCCGCCTGGGGTGATCCCGAGCTGGCCCGCCGCTACGCCGATCTGTCGCTGTTTGAGCAACTTCGCCTCGACCCCTACCACGCATACACGGCGCGGCTGGCCGAACAGCGCGGCGACCGGGACCTCGCGGCATTGCTACGGTCGGGCGCCCAGGCTATGCGGGAAAATCGGCGGACCCTGGTGCACGGCGATTTCAGCCCCAAGAATCTGTTGGTCTGGGACCAGTCGGTCCTGGCGCTCGATTTCGAGGTCGTGCATTGGGGCAACCCCGATTTTGATACGGCGTTTCTCCTGACGCACCTGGCTCTCAAGGGTATCCATAGGCCCGCCGCTACCGCCGCTTGTGGAGCATGCGCGCGAGCCTTCCTGGACGCCTATATCGCCACCCTTGGTCTGCAAGCCGCCGAGGTCGTGGAAAGCGGCGCCTTGCGGCAGGCAGGGTGCTTGCTCTCGGCGCGGGCGGACGGTAAGTCACCGGCGGAGTATCTCAGTCCGGACGGCCGGCTTCAGGCTCGCGCTCTGGGTGCGGCGGTCCTGCGTGGCGAGGTGCATACCGTCGCCGGTCTCTTCAGTTCACGGGAGGCATCATGACCAATCAGTTCAGCATTGTCGAGGTTAGGGCCCGCCAGATCCTCGACTCACGCGCTAATCCCACCGTGGAAGCCGACGTGCGGTTGGCCGGCGGGGCTCTCGGCCGCGCCTCGGTCCCGTCGGGCGCCTCGACCGGACGCCACGAGGCGCAAGAGTTGCGCGACGCCGATCTTCCGGCCTGGGCTGGGCGCGGGGTGCGGCGCGCCGTGGAAAACGTGCGGCTCCATTGTGGGCCGGCCGTGCTCGGGTTGGACGCTCGGGAGCAGACGACGGTAGACCGGACGCTGGCCGCGCTGGACGGTACGGAGAACCTGGCGCGCCTCGGCGCCAATGCCGTTCTGGCCGTCTCTCTGGCCACGGCGCGAGCGGCGGCGGTGGCCGAAGGGGTGCCGCTCTATGCCTATGTGGCGGCGCTGGCGGGCGCCCAGCCGTTGCTCCCCCTGCCCATGGTGAACATGATCTCCGGGGGCGCTCATGCCGGGCAGAATCTGGACATTCAGGATGTGCTCGCCATGCCGGTCGGCGCCGCCGACTACTCGGCCGCCCTGGAGATGGTAGTGCGGGTCTATTGGGCGCTTCGCGACCAGCTGGTGCGCGAAGGCTATCCGCCGCTGGTGGGGGACGAGGGCGGCTTTGGTCCCGCGCTTGCCGGAAACGAGGAAGCATTGGCCATGGTAGTGCGGGCGATCGAGCAGTCCGGCCTCCGTCCGGGAACGGATGTGGCCTTGGCGCTCGACGTAGCGTCATCGCGGTTGTACCGAGACGGGCGCTACCACCTGGAGCACGGCAGCGGCGGACCCCAGGCGCTGACCGCCGGGGAGATGACCGACCTGATGGAAGGTTGGCTCGCCCGCTATCCGCTCATTTCGATCGAGGATGCCCTGGCGGAGGACGATTGGGACGGCTGGCGCGGCTTGACGTTCCGCCTCGGGCATCGCGCGCGTCTGATCGGCGACGACTTATTCGTCACCGACCCGACGCGGCTTCGGTTGGGGATTGAGGCAGGGGTGGCCAACGCCGTGCTGATCAAAGTCAACCAGATTGGCACCTTGAGCAAAACCCTGGAAACCCTGCGGGTGGCGCGGGAACATGGCTACGGCGCGGTGATTTCGGCGCGCTCGGGCGAAACGGAGGATGATTGGCTGGCCGATCTGGCGGTGGGCAGCGGGGCAGGTCAGATCAAGGTAGGATCGGTGGCGCGATCGGAGCGGCTCGCCAAGTACAACCGGCTCCTCCGGATCGAGGAGGAGATGGGAGCGGCTGCCCGCTACGCCGGGGCTTCGGCGTAACGGGCCTTCGCGGGTGAGTTTGGACTGAAGAAATCGGGGCTCAACGGATGTGGTGCCTGGCTCCGGGAGTGCTCAGGAGCCGAAGATAGTACTGGTTCAGGATACCTTGAGGGCGCTGCCCACCGGGATACCCGGTACCTGCAGACGAATGCGATACAGGCTTGAGGTAGCGGTGATGAACAGGGTCCGCCAGTCGTCTCCACCCCAGGCCAGGTTCGCCGCTACCTCCGGCAGCGTGATGATCCCCAGCGGCTTACCCTCCGCGTTGAAGATCCAGACTCCACCGATCGATCCGACGTAGAGATTTCCGGCACTATCCACCTTCAGGCCATCCGGCGGCCCCTCGTCCGGCGCCAGGGGTGAGGGCAGGGGCGTTTCCGCGAAGATCCGCCGGTTGGAAAGGCTACCGTCGGCCGCTACATCGAAGCTATGGATCAGTCTGCTTGAGTCGTCGCCGACATACAGGCGCGACTCGTCGGGCGAGAAGGCAAGGCCGTTCGGATGCTTGAGTTCATCGGAGACCAGGGCGAGCTCGTTGGTCTGGGTCCAGCGAAAAACGCCCTGAAAGGGCAGTTCCTTGCCTTCGGTGAGGTTGAGCAGCCCGTGGGGAGGGTCGGTGAAATAGACCGCGCCGCTGCTATGCACCACCACATCGTTGGGACTATTCAGGCGCTTCCCCTGGTAGCGATCGGCCAGTACGGTGATGCTCCCGTCCTGCTCGGTGCGTGTGAGGCGGCGCGCGGCCTGCCCGCATACAATGAGCCGATCTTCCCGATCCAGAGTCATGCCGTTGCAATAGCCCCTGGGAAACCCATCGCCCGGACCCTGGCGTTCGACCCTCCAGGTGGTTACCTCTGGTCCTTCGGGGTGCTCCTGCCAGCGCACGATCCGGCTGCGCGGGATATCCGAGAACCGCAAGTGGTCGCCGCACCACACCGGTCCTTCGGTAAAGATGAATCCGCCTGCCACGCGCTCGGCGCGTGCGTCCGGAGAAACCAGTTGGTGGAACGAAGCATCCAGCACCAGGAACGGCCGTGCCATGCGTCTACCTCCCTATCGGTCAGTGCATCATTCAGTCCGCCGCGGATGATTTCACCGGCTGACCACGTTTAGCTCCGCCCCTATAAGCGAGCCGGACGACGGCGGATGATCCAGAACGGACAACGGCGATTATACAGGCAGCGGAGGCAGGTCATAGCGCGCGCACAGTTCCGCGAGCTGGTCCGCCACCGTCGCGTCAAGCGCGATGCCGTGCCGGCGCGCCTCCACGCCGGCGCGCTCCTCTTTTTCGCCCGCCACCAGAATCTCTGTCTCCCCTTCCGCCATGGGTGACGCCTTGAGACGGCGAAGGAGGTCGGCGGCCCGTGCCTTGAATGCCGCCGGATCGTCGAAAGCGGCCAGGTTGATGGCCATAAAGAATTGCCCAAGGTCACTTGGTCCTCTTGTATCCCACATGGGGGCAACCAGAGGCCCGTACAGGGAACCCGGCAAGACGGCGGCCAGCATCTCGACGGCAACCGCCAGCCCATACCCTTTATACCCTGATGTGAGGAGCGGGCCGCCAAGGGGCAGTAGTGCCCCAGCCAAGCCGGCCTCGGGACTGGTAGTGGGAGCGCCGAGCGCGTCCAGCGCCCAACCGATAGGCAGTGTTGTCCCTTGGCGGGCGGCCACCTCGAGCCGACCACGCGGCACGGCGGACGAGGCCATGTCGAGCACGAAGGGGAGGGACTCACCGGTCGGCACGGCGATGGCGATAGGATTTGTGCCGATCGTCGGCCGGCTACCCCCCGTAGGCGCCACGGCCGGATGCGTGTTGGTCAGTGAGATACCGATCATGTCCCGCTCCAGGGCCATCATGGCATAGTAGCCCGCGATTCCGTAGTGGTTGGAATGTCGTACGGTGACGATCCCCACGTCATGCGCCGCTGCTTTGTCGATGGCCAGGGTCATGGCTCGTATACCGACGGGCTGACCAAGGCCGTTGCAGGCATCTAGAACAGCGGTCGAAGCGCTGTCACGCACCACGCGTGGCGAGGCAAGCGGATCGATCGTGCCTGCTTCGATCATGGCTACATAGTAGGGCAAGCGTGCCACCCCATGTGAGCTTATGCCGCGCACGTCCGAGGCGACCAGCACGGCGGCGACCGCGTCCGCGTCGGCGTCGCTCACGCCGCAGGCGCGAAGGATCCGGGCCGTATGGTTGGTCAGTGCCTCCACGGAAATCCGTGTGGCCGGATCCCGGTGGGCGTCAGTGGCCGCCGCCAACACATCCCGTGCCATCGCGCGTTGCTCCTTCTCGTACAGTCGTCATGCCTACGGTAGGCTACTCGGTCCAGTAAGCGGCACCCGGTAGGCTGCCATCCATCAGATACCCGCCGTCAAGGGCCAGCACCTGCCCCGTCATGTATCGCGATTCATCGGAAGCCAGGAAGACGGCGCCGGCGGCAATCCACTCCGGCTGCGCGATTTCCTTGAGCGGAATGCGCGTGTAGAGTGCTCGCTTGACCTGCTCGGTATACATTGGCGCGGTGAGATCGGTGTAGGTGGCGCCGGGCGCCAGGCAGTTGACCGTGATGTGGTGCGGCGCCAGCTCGGTGGCCAGGGTTCGTGAGAACGCCTCCATGCCGCCCTTCGCCGCGGTATACGCCGAGGCGTTGGGTTCGGAGAGCTGGGCGTGGATGGAGGAGACATTGATGATTCTTCCTCCACCGCCCTGGGCGACCATGCGGCGTGCCGCGGCCTGGCTGCAAACAAAGCAACTTTTCAGGTTATTGGTCAGCACGCGGTCCCATTGCTCCTCGCTCATTTCCAGCACCGGGGCTTGCAGGATGATGCCCGCGTTGTTGACCATGATGTGTAGGTTCCCGAACTGAGCCGCGGTCTGGGTCACCGCTTCCGCGGCGACCCGGGCGGAGCTCACATCTCCACCCAGGGCGATTGCCGATCCGCCGGCGGCGCGGATACCGCTCGCCACCGACTCCGCACGAGCTACATCCAGATCCACTATAGCGATGGCGGCACCCTCCCGCGCGAACGACTCAGCTATTGCTCGCCCAATGCCGGAGGCTCCTCCAGTCACTATGGCGACTCGTCCTTCAAGCCTCCCTGCCATAACGGCACCTCCTCTGGATTGGTCCGACGTATCCGGCCCTATTGATCCGCATCTGCCCCGGCTCCCTCGCCATGGTTTTCATAGGCGGGGTACTTTGAAGAGCGTGGGTCCGCGACTGAGGCTGCAAGGCAGGAGCGGGGCAGGCGCCGCTGCGCATGGCTGACTCCTTCACACTATGCCCGCTCCCTCGCTTGAGAGCTCGACCAGCGCCGGACTGAGCGATGCGACCTCGATGGTGAGGGTTATGTTGCCGTCCGCGCCGCGATCCAGCGCCGCACCTTGCGCCCTCTTGATAGGGGCAAGCCCGATCCGCGCCGGATCGAACGTCACGGTGCGCGTTTGAGGCTCACTGCTCAGATTAAAGAACAGCGCTACGGCAGCGCTGCGATCGGGTAGAACGTGCAGATGGCTGAACGTATCGAGGCCGACAAATTCGCCCTGTGTAAAGAAGCTTTTCAAGCGGCGATAGCGCGTGACCGCTTGCTTGAGAGCGGCATATAGAGGCGATTGCGGGTCGCTCACTCCGCCAATGCCCAGATGACGGCAGGTCGAGGCATACCACCAGAAGGCCAGCATGGTGGTGGAATCGCGGCCCTCATGGATATGCAGATAGAGCGGTATATCGTAGGCCAGATTGTATTCATAAAGGCTCAGTGCCTTGCCGGAGAGCAGATCATAGTAGGGATCCCACATGTACTCGAAGCCCCAGTTCGAGTCGAACGAGTTAGGGAGGCCGTGCTGATAGTAGAGTGGGTGATAGTCCTGGAGGCCGCCGTTGACTCGATCGTGCGCTTCGATCAGGACGCGCGGGTAGGCGGCCTTCACGGCCTGGATGACCTCCAGCACACCCTCGGCGTGTGCCTGACGGGACAGCGGCACCTCGTGACCGTGGCTCGGATCGACGCAAGCAGGCTGCCGCCTTCCGACATGTTCCCCCTCCCTGTTGTAGTCCAGGAAGTCAAACATAAAGAAAGTGGCGCCCGCTTCGGCCAGGGCAAGCAGCCGCCGCTTTTTCAACTCCTTCCAGGCGGTGGAGGCACAGCACACGCGAGCGTTGGGATAGAGATCCGTACGCACGAAAAAGGGCGCCGTGTTGCCGGCGGCATCGCGCAGGTAAATGGCGGGATCCTCATCCATCGCCGTGGTGTGCATCATCAAGTGCAACGAGAGGCGCAGGTTATGCCGATCGCGCAGGGTATGCACGAAGTCGGGCAGCGAACCGAGACGCACCGTGTCCCATACCGTCGATCCCTCGGCGATATCCCAGGTGGGATCGAGGTACAGTGCCTCGGCGCCGACATCGGCGGCGATCGCCGCTTCGTCCTCCAGTTGCGCGCGCGTTTGCAGTGGAGCGTTGTCGCCCAGCCGCCAGCCCAGATTGTAAAGCTCATTCCAGTGAAGCGGTGGATCGAAGCCCTGGGTCAGTCCATGACCAAGGGCGCGCAGATGATCGCGGTATGTCGTATAGCCCTCCTGCCAACCGCCCTGAAAAGCAGTCAAACGGGTCAGGCCGAAGGGGATTTCCGCCTCGGGCGGGAGAAACTCCCCGACTTCGGGGTCGCCTCGGTACAATCCGGCCCCGGCGAAGCGCGCGCACACATGCACGGGGACGGGCACGTGAGAGGATACCGCGTCCATAACCGAAAGTTTACCGACGGGATCACTGGAGAGGATGAGTTCGCCGTCGAACAGGCCGAACTCGATCGCCTCGGGGCTATATTTGGCGACTATGACGCCGCGCTCACCGTCTCCCCAGATCCACGCTTCACTGCCGTGGTCCGGGAGATTGTTGCGGACGTCCCAGGAAAGCGGAAACAGGTCGGCTGCGCTATAGTCGGTGGTACGTCTATCCACCTTGTGGCCAAAGCGCCGCCGATGCGGGCAAGGGGTCAAACGAAAGCGATCAAGCCCATCGGCCCACGCCTGCCGATCTCGGTCAAACAGCATCTTCCGCAGCCCGAAGCGCAGATTTTCGATCGCATGAGTATGTCGTCCGAACCGGTGGATCAGGGTGATTTGCTCCTCCAGCCAGGGGGCATCGGCCGGGAGGCTGACGCGGTGCCGAAGAAAGATATCGGTCGGGCCCTCCTTACCGAAGTCGAGCCGACCTTCCAGGATCGCGCTCTGTCCGCCGTCGGGCTCTTCCTGTTTTCGGAGTTCTGCCTCCACAAGTCCACGGCAACTGTGGCGGAGCGACGCGGTGAGGAGATCCAATTTGTAGCAATACCGCTCGTCGGCAACGACGATGCCGTTGCGCCGGTCCACGACACGACAAGGCCCTGCATCGGCGCCGAGACGAATGTCCACCTCCCACCACGGATTGGCGAGTGTTACCGTCTCGCTCTCGGTTGTCGTAAGGCGCGCCGCACTCTCCACGGTCCCCACGGTACGATCCATTCCCTTTCCGACTCTGTTGGGCAGAGCCGCTACCCCTTACCCCTTGATCCCGGTGAGGGCGATGCCCTCGATAAAGTAGCGCTGCGCAATCAGGAACAACAGCATCGGCGGGATCACCGCGATGCTCGCGGCGGCGAGCAAGGCGGTCACATCCGTACCGAACTGGTTGGTAAACGAGAGCAGGCCGAGCGCCACGGTCTTTTTATCGTCGCTCTGCAGATAGATGAGCGGGTTGAGAAAGTCACTCCAGGTGGCCACGAAGCTAAAAATGGCCACGGCGGCCAACGCCGCCCGAGACAGGGGCAGGATGACCGACCAGTAGATGCGAACCTCGTTACACCCGTCCAGCCGCGCCGCCTCGGAAAGTTCGCGCGGGATGGCCCGCATGAACTGGCGCAAGAGGAAGATATAAAAGGGGCTGCCGCCCAGAAAGGCGGGAACGATCAACGGATACCAGGTATTGATCCAACCCAGTTGCCGAAAGATGATATACTGCGGGATCATCGTGACTTGCTGCGGCAGCATGATCGTGCCCAGCAAGATCAGGAAGCAGATCTCGCGCCCGGGCCAGCGCAGCCGAGCGAACGCATAGGCGATCATCGAGGCCGATATGGTCGTGCCGAGCAGGGTCCAGAACTCGATGATGAAGGTGTTTCGGTAGTACGTGCCGAACGGCACCGTATTCCAGGCTCGGACTACGTTTTCCCAGGTTGGCGGCCTGGGGAGCCACTGGAGCGCGGGAATGAAGAATTGGTCATTGGTCATCAGTGATGTGTTGATCATGTACCAAAGGGGCCAGAGACAGATGATCAGGACAATCACCACGGCAGCCAGCCAGGCCGCGCCGCCCACCCAGGCGCGCAAGCGCGATCCAACGCGCCTGGTTCGAGCGTGAACCGCCGTGTTGATCGAGGCGTTCAGCATCTCACAGGCCCCCTTCATACTCGTAGTAGACAAGGCGGCGAGCGGCCAGGAGGACCAGAGCGGTGACAGCGAAGGTGAGCAGGAGCAGGATCCAGGATGCCGCCGAGGCGTAGCCCATCTGTAGGTTCTCGAACGCTATCTGGTAGATGTACAGCACGTAGAAGAGCGTGCTGTCGGCAGGGCCGCCATTGGTGAGCGCATAGGCCTGGGTAAAGATCTGCGAGGAGGCGATCAGCAGCAGGATCACGTGGAATAGGATCGTGGAGGAAAGCATGGGGAGGGTCACGTGCCAGAAGCGCGAAAGCACGCCCGCTCCATCCACCAGCGCCGCCTCATACAGATGAGTCGGCACACCCTGCAGGCCGGCAAGATAGAGCACCATGCCCGATCCGGCCCCCCAGATGCTCATCAGCACGAACGTGGGCTTGGCCCAGTCCGGGGACGCCAACCAGGGCGGACCAGGCACGTGGACCAGCGCCAGGACCTGGTTGACCAGCCCGTAATCGCCCGCGAAGAGTTGCCCCCAAAGCATGGCCAGGGCTACGCCGGCAACTAGAGTAGGAGCGTAGAAGGCGGCACGTACCATGGCCCGGCCGGGAAAATGGTGATTGACCAGCAGCGCCATGGCCAGCGACGCGGCCACGCCGAGTGGGACGGAAAACAGCGTGTAATAGGCCGTGTTTTTCAGGCTGGTCCAGAAGAGCGAATCGGCGAACAGTTGCTGGTAGTTGCTCAGACCGATCCAGCGCGGCGGCGCCATCACATGATAGTCGGTCAAGCTGTAATAAGCCGACAGACCGATCGGACCGATAGCGAGCAGCGCCATGCCCACGAACCAGGGCGACGCGAAGAAGAGCGCGCTGCGCAACTCTCTTCCTTGATTACCCCGGAAGATGCGCGGATTCAGCATGATGCGTCTCCGGTGACGGTAGGAGGGTCGGCGGGCAGCGGGTGCCGACCCTCCCGCTGCCTATGAGTGCAGATACTTGTCGAGTCCTGCCTGGATCGTGGCATTGGCCGCGTCCAACGCCGCCTTGGGACTCATGCGGTGATAGAGCGCGTTGTCCGACGCCCGCAGGATCTCGTCCCACAATTGTTGGGAGTTGGGTACGGGTGGGCGGATGTGGGTGGTCGGCAAGATCTTCACGCTGAGGGCCATTTCCGGATCGGTCTTCATCAGAGGGATTTTGGACCAGAGCGACTTGCGGGTGGGAATGAAGCGTAGCGTGGTGGCCAGGTAGCTCTGAATCTCCGGGGAGATGATGAACTTGGCCAATTCCCATGCTTCCGCCTGGTGTTTGCCGCCCGCCGGCAGCGCCGCCGAGAGCACTCCGGACCAGGTGGCGGGTCGGGTGTGATAGGGCGCCTGCGTAACGCCCCATTTGACCGGTGTCTTCTGCGCGTCGACGGTTCCGTGACCAAAGTTCAGCGGTTGCGTCTCCATGGCCATGGCGCCAAGGCTGAACGGGTTGACCGTGCCGCCACGCGAGTAACGTAGGGCGAAGGCCCCTTGCTGCACGGCGCCGCCAACCTCATCACTCACTTTGACGCACCAGGCCAGCGCGTCGACAATGGCCGGATCGTTCACGGTGACCTTGGTGAGGTCGGCATTGGCGAACTCGCCGCCGTTTTGCCAACCATAGATAAACAGGAACGAGTTGCCGCCGGGACCGGCGGTGGAACCACCAATGGTGGACGGGCTGAGCGGTACGTAGCCCAGGCGCGTATAGCGTCCGCTGCTGTCCTTGACATCAAGCTGCCTGCCCAAGCGATCGGCATCATCCCATTTCGTGGGCAAGTGCTTCACACCGGCCTTGTCAAGCACGTCCTTATTGTAGTAGAGCGCGCGGGCGTCGTAGTAGTATGGCAGGCCGTACAATTTGCCCTTGTAAAGGTTTGACGACAGGGCAAGGGGGTCGATTTGGCCCTTTATATTGAGCTTGTCTTTGTTGATCAAATCATCCAGGGCCACTAGGAAGCCGCCGGCCGCCAGTTGGGGGATGCGCTGATCGTCAATCCAGGTGGCTACGTCCGGGGCGTCGCCGCCGCCGATGGCTACGGACAGCGCCTGAGTGAAGTTTCCCCATGGGCTGTATTCGAACTTGACCTGGATCGAAGGGTTCGCGCGCATGAACCGGTTGTAGATTTCCTGGTAAGCCAGCCCCTGCACGGTTTTGTTGGTCGGCGTGATCGGCTGGACCGCCCGAATGGTCACGCTGCGCCCGGCATACGACCGGGCCTCTTCGAGGATCGCGGCCTGTGCATCCTCGGTGAACGGATTATACGTGCTCAGTAGGCCGGCAGCGCCCGCGGCCAGCGCCGCCTGCCCGGTCCGCCGCAAGAATCGGCCTCGGCTGAGTGCATCGTCGCGAGTGGACATGGTCGTCTCCTCCTAACCCGGCTCTATCCACCGGGCTAACCACGAACTTCAGCAGAACCTTGACCTTTGCGTGCTTCGGCCCCTCCTCTCGCTCAACAGCCGTGCTAGATCACGACATTACCGGGACCCATAATGTGCAAGATGTGGTCGCGTACGTTCTCGATGTGGGCGTTGGCGGCCCGTGCCATCCCTTCGACATCGCCTTCGGCGAGCGCCTCGACGATAGCCTCGTGCTCGCGGTGATTGGCCAGAGCACGCTGTTCGACCTCACGTTGGTAGATCCGGGCGAGTTGAATATGGACATGCAGAGCCTGGTACATCCGCATCAGCCGATCATTCTCGGCCGCGCCGATAATCTGGTAGTGAAACTCGCTGTCGAGTGTGGCGAACCGCTCGTAATCCGTGTAATGATTGCCTTGAAAGGTTTCGGGGAATCGGCGCACTACCGCCCGCATGCTCGCGACGAGCGCCTGCGCGCGATTTCGGGCGGCGATCCGGGCGGCGTAGGTTTCCAGCGCGGCGCGCGCCCCAAAGAGATCGATAATGTCCTGGGCGGTGAGTCCGACGACCTCGGCGCCAAGCCGGCCCCGTTCGCGCACCAACGCCTCGGCCTGTAACCGGCGGAGCGCGTCGCGAACGGGAGTGGGACTGACACCGAGCGCCGTGGCCACCTGGCGGATGGTGAGGACCGCGCCCGGAATAAGCTCGCGATTGAGGATTTTTTGCCGTAAGACCGCATAGACGCGCTCCTCCAGGCCGCTGCGATCAACTTCCACACCCTCCAGCGCCGCTTCAACTACCACGTCCATCCTCCAGATATGGGATACATGATATATCATCAAACTTTCCGTGTCAACACCCTCGCGGCCCGATTTCCCGTTCTGAAGAAGCGGGAACGTCGGCGATAACCACTGCGCTTTGCACGTTGTTTATCGCCCTACCATTCAACCTCCCTGCCGACGCCATCTCTGCGCGCCGCCCCCAAAACGTGCAGCGCGGCGGCCACATCCTCCACCGCCAGGCCCAGGGAGCGGAACAGGGTGATCCGGTCGGCCGAGGTCCGGCCCCCCGCCGCGCCCACGAGCAGTTCGCCGAGTTCGGCGCGTATATGGTCGGGGCCGATCAGGCCCTCGTCGAGCGCCGCGCGGTAGTCGGCGGCCTCGTTCTCCACCGATTGCCTGCGGTCCACATACAGAGCCGAAGCGGCTACCGTGGCGGCGTCGATCTCTTGGTGCGTGCGTTGGCTGGCCCCCACCGCGTTCACATGCGTGCCGGGGTTCAGCCATTCGCCCTGAAGCACGGGTAAGCGGGCGGTGGTGGCGGTCACCACGATGTCGGCCCCACGCACGGCCTCCTCCACGCTCGCCGCGACCTCTATCACGCCCGCGAACCGCGACCGGCTCGCCTCGACCAAGGCGCGGGCGCTCTCCGGGGTTCGGGCCGCTACCCGGATCTGCTCGATCGGTCGAACAAGCACCATGGCCTCCAGATGACGGCGCGCTTGCTCGCCGGCGCCGATAATGGCCAGCACCCGTGAATCGGCGCGGGCCAGGAGCCGGGTGGCCACCGCCGAGACGGCGGCGGTGCGGATCGCGGTCACCGCCGACGCATTGATCAGGGCGCGCGGCTCGCCCGTTACCCCATCCTGCAGCAGTACGGCGCCCTGATGCCCGTCCAGTCCTCTGGCCGGATTCCCCGGCACCACGCAGAGCACCTTCATGCCGAAAATCGGATCCTCGCCCCCGTGATGGGCGGGCATCCAGGCCATGATGCCGTGCGCATTGGGTGGCGGAAAGACCGAACGCAGCGGCTGGGTCCATTCGCCGCGTTGAAAGCCCGCCAACGCCTCGGCCATCACCTCGATGCAGGTTGCCATGGGAAGCAGTCGCTCCACGTCGGCATAGGTTAGAACTATGATGCTCAACGGTAACCCCCTTCTTGCTTTGGCCCGGACGTGGGCCGAGGCCCGCAACTTACATGAAATGGAACCTCCGGCTGCGGCCGGCCGGCAGGGACAAGACCGCCCCCGCCCCCGCCATGCGAACGCATTCGCAGGTTCCTATGCCTCACACGAACTGCTTGACATAGCCTGTAACACTTTGCTCGCCGCCGGACGTCCCAGTATGTCCAGAATGTAGCGGCTCGCCGCGGCTACCCCTTCCAACGAGACGCCGGTCTCAATCCCCATGCCGTGCAGCAGATGCAGCAGATCTTCCGTAGCCAGGTTGCCGGAGGCGCCCGGCGCGTAGGGGCAGCCGCCCAGCCCGCCCGCCGAAGCATCGAACGTGGTCACCCCCAGTTCCATGGCGGCCAGAACGTTGGCAAGAGCGGCCCCGTAGGTATCGTGGAAATGGAGCGCCACCCGTTCCGGGCCTGCCATGTCGAGTACCGGACGTACCACCGGCTCGATCTGGGTTGGTACGGCGATCCCGATCGTGTCCCCAATCGACAGTTCATCGCAGCCGAGATCCAGGAGGCGACGAGCAACGGCGTGGACGCTTGCCGGCGCCACGACGCCTTCATAGGGGCAGCCAAAACAGACCGAGATGTAGCCGCGTACCGACATGCCGTGGGCACGGGCCCGCTCGACCACGGGGACGAAGCCGGCAAGGCTTTCCTCCACGGTCATGCCGATGTTGTGCCGCGTGAAGCTGTCCGTGGCCCCTGTGAACACGGCAATATGGCGGACGCCCCCGGCCAGCGCTCGCTCCAAGCCCTTTAGGTTCGGGATGAGGGCCCAGTAGCGCGGGCCGGGCGGGGCGGGGAGGGCGCTGAATACCGCCGAGGCGTCCGCCAGCCGAGGCACGGCGCGCGGGCTGACAAAGCTGGTCGCTTCGATGTCACGCAGCCCGGTGGCGGCAAGCAGGGAAATAAAGCGGATCTTCGCCTCGGTAGGTACGTCGCCTGCTTCATTTTGCAGGCCATCACGCGGTCCCACTTCGACCACGCGGACACGATTCGGCCATCGGGTCGGCATTACCCTACTCCTCCATCGCCGCCAACAACGCTCCGGCCTGCACCACATCGCCAACCTGGTAGAGGATACGGGCCACGATGCCGTCGCGCGTCGCGGCGATAGCGTGCTCCATTTTCATCGCTTCAATCACCGCGATGATCTGGCCAGCACTTACTTTTTCGCCTTCCCGCACCGCGACCTTGACCACCCGTCCCGTCATCGGCGCCGCTGCCGTTGCGGCTTGCTCGTTCGACGCGCCCGAGAAGTGCCGGCTCAGGCGGGGCGGGGGCCGTTTGACGATCACGTACGGCGTGCCGTCGATGGTAAGGTACAGGGCATCGGCAGTCTCCGTTCCCTCGACCGTCCAGAGCTGGGCGTCCTCACGAAGCAGCAATCTATTACCGAGGCGCTTGCATTCGACCTCGTGCTCGCCCGAGGGACGTTGAACTAACCACGATCCCGGTCTTCCGGCCCGCACGGCAATGTCCAACTCGCTCATCGAGCCTGCGTCCGCTCCATCCGACGCCACGTCGGCGCCCCTACTACGCTCCGCGGCTGAAGCGCGATCCTCGGACTGCCCTAGTGCTTTTTCAAGCAGCGGGGTTAGCAGCAGTCCTGCGACTGCGGTCGCATGGTAGGGACGAACGGCTGCGGCCGGGTGTGTCGGTGCCTGCGCTCCAAACAATGCCTGCTGATTTTGCACTAGGCGCCGGGGAGCCAGGAAACGCAGGACAATCCCCTGGCCCGCATGGCGCCAGGGGCCCGCCTTCCAGGGGTCGGCGGACGGCAGATCGAGCTTGGTGACGCGCCAACAGGCAGCGGCGATCATCACGTAATCGGGGAGTACATCCATAGTATCGGCAATTGTCGTGGAGTGGTCGAGGAAGTCGGTCGAAATGTCCCCGCTCCTAAAGGCGGCTGAACCCAGCACGGTCCTCAACTCGGCCAGATTGGTCAGCACGCCCTTCACCCGGTAGGCGCCGAGGGCGGCAAGGGCGCGATCGATGCAGGTCGGGCGATCGGGGGCGCTCACAATCAGTTTGGCGATCATCGAATCGTAGTACGGGGTCACCGCGTCGCCCGCTTCCACGCCCACCTCGTTGCGGATCCCTTCGCTCTCCGGCGGAGCGAATACGGTCAGCACGCCTATGGACGGTGCGTAGTCGTGGGCCGGGTCCTCGGCGTAGACGCGACACTCGATGGCGTGTCCACGGGACAGCACTGCTTCCTGGGCCATGGCAAGCCGCTCACCCGCCGCGATGCGCAGTTGCTCCTGGACCAAATCGATCCCGGTGACCTGCTCGGTGACGGGGTGTTCGACTTGCAGTCGAGTGTTTACCTCCAGAAAATAGAATTCACCGGTCGGGGCAAGGAGAAACTCGACCGTCCCCGCGTTCCGGTAGCCGGCGGCGCGGGCCAGCGCCACGGCGGCGGCGCCCATTTCAGCTCGTAAGCCGGCGGTCATCGCGGGCGAAGGGCTTTCCTCGATCACCTTCTGGTGCTTACGCTGGACCGAGCACTCCCGCTCACCTAGATGGATGACAGTCCCGTGCTGGTCGGCCAGAATCTGGAATTCGATGTGCCGCGGTGACATGACGGCCCGCTCGAGCAGCACGGTCGGGTCACCGAAGGCCGCCGCGGCTTCGCGCTGGGCCGATTCCAGCGCCGCCGTGAAATCCGTCGCCGACTGGACCAGGCGCATGCCGCGACCGCCCCCACCCGCCGCCGCCTTGATCATCAGGGGAAAGCCCAGTTCCCGGGCCGCTTCGCTCAGCGCGCCCGCATCCTGGTCCGGCTCGTCGTAGCCGGGGACCACCGGAATGTCCAGGCGACGGGCCAACTGCTTGGCGGCACGTTTATCGCCGAGCAGGCGCATGGCCTCGGCGGTCGGCCCGACAAAGATCAGTCCCGCCGCCGAGCATTGCTCGGCAAAGTCCGCGTTTTCGGCCAGAAAGCCGTACCCGGGATGGATCGCCTCGGCGCCGCTCGCGCCCGCCGCCCTGAGCAGCAGGTCGGGGCGCAGGTAGCTCTCCAGGGCCGGCGCGGGACCAATGCGCAGGCCGGCATCCGCCCGACGAACGTGCAGCGCCCAGCGATCGGCGTCGGAGTAGACGGCGACCGTCGCGATGCCCAGAGCGCGGCAGGCGCGGATCACCCGGACGGCGATTTCGCCGCGATTGGCAATCAGCAGTTTGTGGAACATGAGCTAGGCGTCACCCTCAATCCAGGCCGGCTTCCGCTTTTCCAGGAAGGCCGCGACGCCTTCTCGTCCCTCGGCTCCGCCGCGCAGGCGGGCGATCATCCCGGCGGTTTCGGCACGGACAGCCTGGGGTGGCTTTCCTTTCACCAAATTGATTAACGCTCTTGCCTCGGCGGCGGCGCCGGGAGCGGCGCTCCGGTAGTCTCGAATCACCTCCCGCATGGCGTTGTCGAGTTCGGCGGCGCCGACCACCTGATGCACGAGGCCGATGCGCAGGGCATGGTTCGCGTCGAAGCGCTTGCCGCTCGCGAACAGCGCCCGTGCGTGGCTCTCGCCGATCTTCGCGACTACCAGAGGCGAGATCACGGCCGGCAGCAGGCCAAGCTTTACTTCGCTCAGCGAGAAGCGGGCGTCAACCGCCGCTACCACGGTATCGCAGGCGGCCAGAAGGCCCACGCCGCCGCCGAAAATGGCCCCGTGGGCGCGCGCCGCGGTCGGGATCGGGCAGTCGTTGAGCAAAGAGAGCACTTCGGCCAGTTGGTTGGCATCGGCCAGATTCTCGTCCATGGTGAAGTTCGCCGCTTGCCGCATCCATTCGAGGTCAACACCCGAACAGAAGGCCGGTCCTTCCCCGGCCAGGACGAGGACCCGGATGCCGGAGCCGGCGGTGACTCGACCCAGGCAGTCGCCCAGCTCGGTGATGGTCGTGCCATCCATCGCGTTGTAGATACGGGGCCGATTGAGTCGCAGGTGCAGGACGCCGGCCGCCTGGTCCACCTTGAGATGTTCGTAATTGGGAAAGGACACCGATCGCCCTCCGATCCTACATCCGGAAAACGCCAAACGTGGTCCGCTCGATCGGCGCGTTGAGCGCGGCGGCGAGACCGAGTGCCAGCACCTGCCTGGTATCGGCGGGTGCGATTACGCCGTCGTCCCACAGGCGAGCCGTGGCATAGTACGGGCTGCCCTCGTGCTCGTAGGTCGCCAGAATCTCCGCCTCATAGGCCGCGATCTCGTCGTCGGTCGGTTGATCGCCCCGTACCCGTGCCGTCTCCCGGCGCACGGTGGCCAGGGTGTTTGCCGCTTGCGCGCCGCCCATCACCGAGATGCGCGCATTGGGCCACATCCAGAGCTGACGCGGGCCAAAGGCCCGTCCGCACATCCCGTAGTTGCCCGCGCCGAACGAGCCGCCCACGATCACGGTGAACTTTGGGACACGCGCCGTGGCTACGGCCGTCACCATTTTGGCGCCGTCTTTGGCGATGCCGCCATGCTCGTAGCGCTTCCCCACCATGAACCCCGCGATATTCTGCAGGAAAACGAGGGGGATGAAGCGTTGCGCGCAGAGTTCGATAAAGTGGGCGGCCTTCAGGGCACTCTCCGAGAAGAGGATGCCGTTGTTGGCGATTATGCCTACCGGATAGCCGTGGATATGGGCGAAGCCGCAGACCAGGGTGGCGCCATAGTCGGCCTTGAATTCGCGGAGGCGGCTTGCATCGACGATGCGGATAATCACCTCACGCACATCATAGGCTTGCTTCGGATCGGCCGGCACGACCCCAGCCAGTTCCTGGGGGTCATACAGCGGCGGTTCGGGCTCACGCCGTTCCCAGGGTAGGGGCGGCGGGCGCGAATCGAGGCCGGCAACACAGGCGCGGAGGATGGCCAGGGCGTGCTCGTCGTTCCGCGCGTAGTGGTCGGCTACACCGGAGATGCGGGTATGCACTTCAGCGCCGCCCAGTTCCTCGGCCGTCACCTCTTCACCCGTCGCCGCTTTGACCAGGGGTGGTCCGCCCAGAAAGATCGTGCCGGTGCCGCGCACGATTACCGTTTCGTCGCTCATCGCGGGCACGTAGGCGCCTCCCGCCGTACAGGAGCCCATGACGGCGGCCAATTGGGGGATGCCAAGCGCCGACATACGCGCCTGGTTATAAAAGATCCGTCCAAAGTGTTCGCGGTCGGGGAAGACATCCGCTTGCAGGGGCAGGAAAGCGCCGCCCGAATCGACCAGGTAGAGGCACGGCAGGTGATTCTCCAGGGCGATTTCTTGCGCCCTGAGGTGTTTTTTGACCGTGATCGGGTAATAGGTGCCGCCCTTGACCGTGGCATCATTGGCCACCACCACCACCTGGCGCCCTTCGACCATGCCGATGCCGGTGACGATACCGGCGCCCGGCACCGCGTCGTCATACATACCGTTGGCGGCCAGGGCCGAGTATTCCAGGAACGGCGAATCAGGATCGAGCAGCAGGTCGATGCGCTCGCGCACCGGCAATTTACCTCGGGCCGTGTGGCGCTCGCGGGCGCGCGTCCCGCCGCCCAGCGCGGCCTCACGCAGGCGTCGGCGCAGATCCTCGACCAGGAGACGATTCGCCTCGGCATTAGCCGTGAACTCGGCGCTTTCCGGTCGAATGCTGCTGGTCGGTACGCTCATCCGCGGCGCTCTCCTTTCGAGGCCGGGATCCCCTTGCCGTGCGGCCTCAGCCTTCTAGAGAGAAGGATACCACCTCAAAGCGGGCGGGCAGGTGTGGTGTTTTTCGCTTGCCCCACGAAGGTTTCCGGCGCAGCGATCTTGCTGGGAGCGCGAGCGTCTCGCTCGTCCTCGTTGACCACGGCCTTGGGGACGGGCGAGACGCTCGCACTCCCAGGCGCCGTCGTCACACGATCGATTTCGGCGACTCTATAGAGAATGTGCCGGCTGCGCACGCCGGCTACTCCC